>JACQGT010000294.1 GCA_016199425.1 Chloroflexota bacterium | reverse complement strand
TCCTGTGTGCCGGGCGCAGCAAGCAAGCGCCCCTACAGAGAAAATCTTTATCTGTAAAACTATAGATCGGCCGTTTCGGAGGAAGTTGTAGAGCATCAGGATTCATTATGCCCAACGAGCCAACCCCATCCTTTCAAGTCGGCGACCGGGTCATCTGGTGGAAGCAGATACCCGGCGGCGGCTATGCCTATCCCGTGGCTGCCACTGTGCTGAAAGTCACGGCCAACCGCGTGCAGATCGCAGGCGACGATGACGGCCAGATCGTAAAACGCTCTGTGACGCCGGAGAGTCTGCAGAAGGAAGACGCTGCGCAGCCGGAACGTGAACTTACGTACAAGCAGGGCCAGTATCTGGCCTTCATCTACAATTACACTGCGATCAATGACCGTCCACCAAGCGAAGCCGATATGCAACGAATGTTTCGCGTTTCCGCTCCAAGTGTCCACAATATGCTCGTGCGTTTGGAGGAAAACGGGTGGATTGCACGTACACCGGGCCAGGCCCGGTCTATACGTGTACTTGTTCCTCCTGATAGGTTGCCGCCGCTACAGGGGAACAGGTAAGTTGAGCGCTGTGCCAAACATCGCCGAACGTACACCCCAGCCATCTGAATTGGTTGACGCCCTGAACACCCTCGGCGTCCTGTTCCTGTGCGGCGGCGCTGGCGCTCCCAGGACGATAGAACCCGACGCTCTGCTGGCGGCTCTGGCAACCACCCCCGAAGCCCGTCTTCGTCTGGCTTTGATTCCCCTGCTGTTGGCCCACCCGGAGTTTGCGGAAGATGTGCATGACGCCCTGCTAGTCCTGCCCTCGGATGTGGCTGTCACACTGCGGTGCTACTACACTGCGGCCTATTGGCTACAACTGAAATATCATACCTGCTTGGCGGCAATGCGCGGCCAGAAACCGCAACTCCCTGACCTGTTCGGTGAGGAGTTGCATCTGCCCAAACAGATGACACCCGACGCTGCGCTCCATGCGCTTGCCTTACGCCAGCAAGAATTAACCGGACGAATTCTCAATTGGCGCGGCACATACGAACACGCGATACAGAACTGGCTGTGCTTTGTGGAGCACGACAACCGATGGCGCAATCGAGCCGAGACTCAATCCGCCCGTTCTTACGCGCCAACCTCCTCCGCCCCCATCATCTGATGGCCGTGTAGCCGGGCGTAGTGACCGTCTTGGGCCGTCAACTCCGCGTGGCTGCCGTCCTCAATTAGCTGTCCCCGTTCCATCACCAGAATGCGGTCCGCGTTGCGGATGGTGCTGGAACGGGGGCGTTGGATAAATTGGCAGGCTGCCTGAGCAAGATTGTGATATAATCCAACGAGAGTCAAAAATAGCCAGTCGTGTCAGATTGTAAACAGCCGAGGCAGGTGTTCAATGGTCCAAGTAATGATGCAACTTCCTGAGCAGTTGGCAGAGCAGATTATGCCTGTGCGCCGCTGGTTGCCAGTCGTCCTGGAATTGGGTCTGGCGCGCTTGAAGACGCCCGCCGCGCAGACATCTGCGGAGATCGTTGACTTTCTGCTGGGGAATCCTACGCCGGATGAGGTGATGGGATACCACGCGTCGGATCGCTCGCAAGAGCGATTGCAGCGTCTATTTGCCCTCAACAGCGCAGGTTTGTTGAGCGAGGCAGAGCAATCCGAACTGACCGAACTAGAGCGCCTTGAGCACATAATCGTTATGCTTAAGGCGCAAGTTGCCAGTCAGACAAGACAGGTATCCTAATGGCAGAGTCACTCTCGGCTGAATTACGCCGTCTGGTAGCGGCACGCGCCGTTTATCGCTGCGAGTATTGTTTGCTACCCGAAGCCTTTGCCTTGCATCGGCACGAACCGGACCACATCGTTCCCCTTCAGCACGACGGCGCAACAGATGCCGAAAATCTGGCGCACGCCTGTTTTTGGTGCAATCGCTACAAAGGCCCCAATGTGGGTTCTTTTGACCCACTAACAGGTCAGCTAACAGCACTATTTCACCCCCGCCGACAGGTCTGGGAGCAACACTTCCGTCTCATTGGTGCTGAAATCAACCCACTCACCCCAGAGGGGCGCGTAACTGTCCGGCTGCTTCAGTTGAACGATCCGGAACGCTTGACCCAGCGTCAACAGCTTATTGATACCGGTCTGTTCAGATAACCTCCGTCTCCCCCGCCCCCATCATCTGATGGCCGTGCAGGCGGGCGTAGTGCCCATCCTGCCCCATCAACTCCGCGTGGCTGCCGTCTTCGATCAGCCGTCCCCGCTCCATCACCAGAATGCGGTCCGCGTTGCGGATGGTACTCAGCCGGTGGGCGATGACCAGACTCGTCCGGCTGCGCAGCACCCGCTCCAGCGCCTCCTGAATCAGCGCTTCGGTGGCCGTGTCGATGCTGCTGGTAGCCTCGTCCAGAATCAGCACACCCTCCGGGTTCAGCGCCAGGGCCCGAGCCAACGCCAGCAACTGCCGCTGCCCCTGGGAAAGATTCTCCCCGTTGGGCAGCACCTGGTAGTCGTAGCCGCCCGGCAGTTCTTCGATAAAGCGGGCCGCATTGCTGAACTCCGCGGCCCGGCGCACCTCTGCGTCGCTCAAATCCTCCCGATACAGGCGAATGTTGAAGGCGATGCTCCCGGCCAGACATACCGGGTCCTGGGGCACCACAGCCACGGATCTACGCAGGTCACGCAACGGGAAGCAGCGGATGTCCGTACCGTCCAGCCGAATTTCGCCCTGGCGCGGGTCATACTGCCGGGCCAGCAGGCTGACCAGACTGGATTTGCCCGCACCCGTGGGGCCGACGACGGCCACGCTCTGCCCCGGTGGGATGTGCAGGGAGACGCCCCGCAGCACAGGCTCGTCCGCCAGATACCAGAAGTGGACGTCAGCAAACTCAATTTTGCCCTTGACGTTGGCCAGGGGCAGCGGCTCGGCAGGCTCCTGCACAGTGGGCGCGGTGTCGAGCAGGGCGTAGATACGCTCGGCCGCGCCCAGCGCGATCTGCACCGTATTGTACTCCTGGGAGAGGCGCAGCACCGGCTGAAAGGCCCGTTCGGTGTATTGCACAAAGGCCACCAGTGTGCCCAGCGTAGCCCAGCCAGCCAGCACCCCCTGCCCACCCCCGTAGAGAATCAGCCCCAGCCCCACCGCCGAGAGAATCTCCTGCACAGAGAGAAAAAGCGCGCTGTGCCAGCGCAGATCGATGAGCGCCTCCCGGTAGCTTTTGTTGTAGCCCTCGAACTCCTGCTCGCTCTCGTCCTCCCGGTTGAACAACTGCACGACGGTCATGCCGTGTACCTGCTCGTTGAGGAAGGCGCTGATGCGGGCCTGGGCCGAGCGTTCGCCGCTGGAGGAGAGGCGGATGCGCGCCCGGAAGTAGCGGGTGACCAACGCCACCACCGGCAGCACAGCCAGGGAGAGCAGCGCCAGCCGCCAGTTCACCGCTGCCATCACCGTCACAATCACAATCAGCGTCACCCCTTCCACCAGCACAATGACGATACTGCGCGAAAGGACGGCGTTGAGCTGGTCGATGTCGTTGGTCAGCCGGGCCACCAGCTCGCCCGTGGGCGTATTGGTGAGAAAGGCGTGGTCCTGGCCCAGAATGTGGCTGAAGAGCCGCGTGCGCAGATCGGCCAGGGCGCGCTGCCCCGCCTGTTGTAGAAAATAGGTGAAGGCGAAGGTGAGCAGAAAGATGCCGATGGCCGTTGCGCCGTAGATGGCGGTGATGCGCCAGAGCGCGTTCACCTCGCCTCGGGCAATCGGGCCGTCGATGGCCTGTTGCAGCAGATAGGGCGGCACTGCATTGAGACCGGAGACGCCCAACATCAGGGCCAGCGCGGCAAAGAGCCAGCCTTTGTAGGGGGCCAGAGAGGAGGCCAACAATTGAAAAAGAGCCGAGTCCTGGCTGGCGACTTCGCTGATTTTGGCCTCGGCCTGAGTTGTCTGCGACTTCTGTTTTGGTTCAGACCGCGACATGCGCCATCTCCTCTTGTGCCTGTTGCACTTCCCGGTAGTACATTTCCGCATAGAAGCCGTTCTGGGCCAACAGGCTTTCGTGGCTGCCCCGTTCCACAATCTGGCCGTGATCCAGCACAATAATCTGGTCCGCGTCCACTACCGTGGCGATGCGCTGGGTGACGATAATACGAGTACGTTTGCCTTCGGTCTGCTGGCGCAATTCGCGCAGAATCTCCGCCGCGGTCTGCATATCCACACTGGCCAGGGCGTCGTCCAGCAGCAGCACCTTCGGGTCGCGCACCAGGGCGCGAGCGATGGCCGTGCGCTGGCGTTGCCCGCCGGAAAGGGTGGCGCCCCGTTCGCCCACAATACTGTCCAGGCCGTGGGGCAACTGGCGCAGATCGTTGGAGAGGCGCGCCTGGTCCATGGCCCGGAAGATGCGCGGGTCCGGCACGTAGGAGATACCCAGGGCGATGTTATCGCGCAGGGGCATACTGAAGAGGAGCGATTCCTGGGGCACGTAGACCACCGCGGCGCGCAGGGTCGCCAGCTTCAGATCGCGCAGGTCGTGGCCGTCGATAAAAATGCGCCCTTCCGTGGGGTCGTAGATGCGTCCCAGCAGGCTGATGAGCATACTCTTGCCCGACCCGGTCGGC
>JACQGT010000286.1 GCA_016199425.1 Chloroflexota bacterium | reverse complement strand
GGGTGGCGCGGCAGGGGCCGGCGTATCCGTCGGCGCGGGCACAGGCGTGGGCGGCGCGGCAGGGATGTCCGCGGCCACGGCCACAAGCTGGGCATTTTCCACCGTCGCTAATTGGCTGAACATCCAGCCCACCTCGCCGTTGACGCAGCAGAACTGGAACCAGTCGCCCGCCGGGTTCTTGCCCGTCACATCGAACTGCATCCCCTGGCTCACCGAACCGATGACCGGATATTCCGTGCCCGGCCCCCGGCGCACATTCGCCGCCTGGTTGGTGATGGTCATGCGGGCCGCGGGGGGCGGGGGATCGGTGGGCGTGGCCGTCGGTTCTGCGGGTACGGGCGTGGGCGGAACCGGCGTGTCTGTGGCAGGAACCGGTGTATTCGTCGGTAGGATGGGCGTCGGTGTCCAGGTGGGGATCAGTACACGGGGTTCGCTGGTGGGTGTCGCTGTCGGCTCCGATCCGGGCAGCAGATTGCAGCCGCCCAGGAACAGAGCACCGATGAGCAGAATGAATGGCAATACCCCTCGTCTTAAACTGTCCACTACACATTCCTCCCAAAGATATTCAGTAGTCCGCAGTCACCAGTCCAAAGTCCTGAGTCGAGCTTGGCAGCATTACGATCTACTGATATTGAATAGCACTGATTGGCGATGACCAAGACCCACTGATTTGGTCCAGTGTACCCGCCCAACGCCTTTTGTTGCAACTTATCCCCTTTGCGACTTTGACAGTCCCCGCGGCGTCGCCTATAGTGGGGAAAGTAAATCAGTAAGCAGTGAACAGTTATCAGTGTCGCCTGTCACTGATAACTGTTCACTGCTTACTATCCGCTGCGAGTGAGAACCCTAATGACCCGATCCAAACTCATCACCGTCCAAACTGCCGCCCAACTGATCCCCGATGGGGCGACTGTCGCTGTCAACTCCTCCAGCGGGCTGAACTGCCCGGACGCTCTTCTGCAGGCGATTGGAGAACGCTTCGCAGCGACCGGAGCACCCCGCAACCTGACGACGATCCACCCCATCGCGGCGGGGGATATGTACGGCGTGCCGGGCATCGACCACATCGCCCAGCCGGGTCTGTTGAAACGAGTCATCGCTGGCTCCTATCCCAGCGGCCCCTCGTCGATGCCCTCGCCCCGCATCTGGCAGATGATCGACAACGACGAAATCGAAGCCTACAACCTGCCCAGCGGACTGATCTTCCACCAGTTGCGCGAAGCCACGGCCAAACGCCCCGGCGTGCTGACACAGGTGGGGCTGGACACATTTGTCGATCCCCGGCGGCAGGGCGGCAAGATGAACCGGCGCACAGTCCAGGAGATTGTCGAAGTGGTGGAGTTCGACGGCCAGGAGTGGCTTTACCTGCGCTCTCTGCGCCCAGACGTGGCGCTGATCCGGGCCACCAGCGCGGACGAGCGGGGCAATCTCTCCTTCGAGCAGGAGGGCGCGCTGCTGGGCGCTTACGACGTGGCTTTGGCCGCGCACAACAGCGGCGGCATTGTCATTGCCCAGGTCAAGCGACTGGTGGCGGCAGAGAGCATCCCCGCGCAGTCGGTGCGGGTGCCCGGCATTCTGGTGGATTCCATCGTCCTGGCCCCGGAGCAGCGCCAGACCACCCAGACCGATTACGACCCGGCCATCAGCGGCGAAGTACGCATCCCCAGCGAGACGTTTGAAGGGGTGGAGTGGGGGCTGGAAAAGGTGATTGCCCGCCGGGCCGCGCTGGAACTGCGCGACGGCGAAGCGGTGAATCTGGGCTTTGGCATCTCCGCGCTGGTGCCCCGCATTCTGCACGAGGAGGGGCTGGACGGTGGGGTGACGTGGGTGATCGAGCAGGGCGCGGTAGGGGGAATGCCGCTGCTGGGCTTCCAGTTTGGCTGCGCGGCCAATGCCCAGGCCATCATCCCTTCCCCGGACCAGTTCAGCTATTTCCAGGGCGGCGGCTTTGACCGCACATTTTTGTCGTTTATGGAGATCGACCGCGAGGGCAATGTGAATGTCTCCCGCCTGCGCGCTCGCCCCCACGTAACTGCCGGTGTGGGCGGCTTTGTGGATATCACCGCCCACGCCCGGCGGATTGTCCTCAGCGGCACTTTCACCACTGCCGGTTCCCGTATCGATGTGCGGGATGGTAAACTTTGCATCGACAAAGAAGGCAAAGTTCACAAATTTGTCAACGAAGTGGAGCACGTTACTTTCAGTGGGCGGCGGGCCAGGCAGACGGGCCAGCAGGTGGTGGTAGTCACCGAGCGCTGCGTCCTGCGTCTGGAGCGGGACGGCTGGTGCGTCACGGAAATCGCGCCCGGCGTCGATCTGGAGCAGGATGTGCTGGCCCAATGCGATTTTCCCCTGCGTGTGGCGTCGGATTTGCGCCAGATGGAGGCGCGGCTCTTCCAGCCGGCGCTGATGGGTCTGCGGCTGGCGGAAGGCGAGTGAGCAATGGAACAATTGTCATTCCTGACAGACATACCGAAGAACGGCAAGGGAAGTCTGGCGGAGTCTGCCTTTTCCCATCAGAGCGTCGCCGCCGAGAGCGAGCGCATGGCGCTGGAAAGGTGCTATTCTTTTCTGTTGGAAGAAGCCAAGCACTTCAACCGCAAACTGGTCAGCTTCCAGGCCAGCAAAGACGCAATTCTGCACGGATGGTTGAAATATCGGGAAGGGTTTTCTCCCCAATTGGTCGCTGCTTTGCTGGATGAATTTGCAATCGGCGCGGGTGATCACCTGTTGGAGCCATTTGCCGGTTCGGCTACAACACTGCTGACGGCGATGATGCGTGGAATTGACGCTACAGGCATTGAACTGCTTCCCCACTGTCATTTGGCCTGGCAGGCGAAATCGCAAATTGCCCATTACTCTGTGGATGAACTCAAACAAATCACCCGCCAGGCCGCCACACAGATAGTACCACAGGCGCGCGCTGGATTTCCCCATTTGACAATTACAGAGGGAGCTTTTTTGGAGGAAACCGAGAATGAGTTGATGGCTTTTACTGAGTGGATCGAGGAAGCCGCTATCAGCGACGAGGCGCGGGTTCTCTGCCGTCTGGTCTTGACAAGCATTTTGGAAGCGGTCAGTTTTACCCGCAAGGACGGTCAATATCTGCGCTGGGATGGACGTTCAGCAAAGTTGCAGGGAAGAAATCATCGACGAATAGCCCAGGGCAAGAAAGAGGTGGTCGGGATCGATAAGGGAGGACTCCCGACTGTGCGTGATGCTTTTTGCGCCGCGCTGAGAGATGTCATCCGCGATATTGAAATTCTGCAAAGACAGACTTTTCCTGCGAGTACGCAAACGCTATTGGAGGGCAACACGCTCTACATTTTGTCTACACTGGCCGGGGAACAATTTTCTGGTGTGATCACCTCCCCACCCTATGCAAACCGCTACGACTATACACGAACTTATGCGTTGGAATTGGCCTATTTGGGTGTGGGGGAACGGATTTTTGACCTGCGCCAGAGCCTTTTGTCTTGCACAGTCGAAAATCGGTCGAAATTGGAGGAGTTGCGCCGTCATTACGAGGCGATAGACGCTTGTGAGCGCTTCGAGGCAATTGTGCGCGTCATTCAACGAAACGCTGCTTTGTCGGAGGTGAATGAGGCGCTGCGAATCCGCCAGGAGCGGGGCGAGATCAACAACCGGGGCGTATTGTCAATGATTGAGAACTATTTTACGGAACTGGCTTTTGTCTTTGCCGAACTGTTCCGGGTCTGTCGTTCCGGCGCGCAGGTGGCCTTTGTCAATGACAATGTGCGCTACGCCGGCGAGATTATCCCGGTCGATCTGTTGTGTACGAATCTTGCCGAACAGATTGGATTTGAACCGCTGAAAGTCTACGTGCTGCCCCAGCGCAAAGGAAATAGCAGCCAACAGATGGGAAAATTTGGTCGGGCTGCTCTCAGAAAAAGTATTACAATCTGGCGCAAACCTCAAGAAAAACATAGGCGTTTCATACCCAACAGACAAAGGACCGTTCAATGACCCAAAACCCCTTCCTCACCCGCGCCAATGAACTGATGGACCAGATCGTCGCCTGGCGACGACAGATTCACATGCACCCGGAACTCAGTTTTCAAGAGGTGGAGACGGCCAAACTGGTGGCCGAAAGCCTGGCAGAAATGGGCATCGAAGCCCAGACCGGCGTGGGCAAGACCGGCGTCGTCGGCTATCTGGGCGAAGGCAGCCCGGTCATCGGTATCCGCGCCGATATGGACGCCCTGCCCATCCAGGAAGCCAACGACGTGCCCTACAAATCCCGCAAGCCGGGAGTGATGCACGCCTGCGGCCACGACGCGCACACAGCCATTCTGCTAGGCGTGGCAAAGATGCTCTCCGAGATGAAAGATCGGCCTGCGGGGCAGATTCGCTTTCTCTTCCAGCCCAGCGAAGAGGCGTCGGACAGCGAGAACAAATCCGGCGCGACGCGGATGATCGAAGATGGCGCGCTGACGGGCGTGGATCGGGTGATTGCCCTGCACGTGGACAGTACTCTGGCTGCGGGCAAAGTGGAGATCGACAGCGGCTACGTCACCGCAGCCGAGGACTCCTTCCACATTGTCCTGAAGGGGACCGGCGGTCACGGCGCAATGCCCCACCAGGGCACAGACCCGACGTTTATGCTGGCCCAGGTTATCAACGCCATCCAGGGCATCCGCTCGCGGCGGGTGGACCCGACAAAAGGCGCAACGATCTCCATCGGCTATATCCACGCCGGCACAGTGACGAATGTCATCCCCGCCGAGGTGAAGTTGGGCGGCACAATGCGCAGTTTCGACGACGACGTGCGCGAACTGCTCAAGCGAGAACTGGCCCGGGCCTGCGACGTGGCAAAAGTGCTGGGCGGCGACTACGAACTGCGCATCGTCTCCGGCTATCCCTCCACCTACAACGACCCGGCTGTGAGTGAAATTTTGCGCGGGGCAGCGGTGGAGATGCTGGGCGAAGAGGAACTGGTGTCACCTGAGCCGATGATGGGCGCAGAGGATTTCAGTTATATGTCCCGCAACGCCCCCGGCGCGATGTTTATGCTGGGGGCCAAATTTGACGACAAAAACCGCCCCCATCACACCCCCGTCTTTGACATCAGCGAAGATGCCCTGCCCGTGGGCGCGGCCGTGCTGGCGGATGTGACGGTGCGGTTGCTGCGTGGCGCGTAGAACGTATGAAATACTCCGTACGGCGAAAAGATCGACGTCACATGCGTTAGTTGCGCTTTTCCTCTGCGCCTCTGCGGGAGACTTTTTGTGGCTATGCCACCTTATGCAATACGCAATACGCAATACGTTCGGTCTACAAGCCAGCAACCCCGAAGCGCTCCAACACTACGTGTATGTCCGGCCAGGGGATGAAGGTCATGACCAGAAAGAAGAAGACGGCCAGTCCGACGACCCAATAATCCCGGGGGCTGCTGCGCAGTTGGATGAAGTTGGTGCGGTTGTCGCCGCCCACGTAGCAGCGGGCCTCCATCGCCCAGACCAGCTCTTCGGCCCGTTGCAGCGCGCCGATGAAAAGAGGCACGATCAGGGGCAGAAACTCCCGCGCTGCTTTGTCGGGCCGCCAGGTGCGCCGGGTGCCGATGTCCGCGCCCCGGCTGGCCTGGGCCTTCATAATGCGCTCCATCTCCTCGGCCAGGGTGGGCACAAAGCGCAGGGCAATCGTCAGTATCAGCGCCAGTTCGTGGGCAGGCACCCGCAAGCGACGAAAGGGGCGCAGCAGACTTTCCATGCCGTGGGTCAGTTCCGTAATCGTCGCCGTCATTGTAATCAGACTGGTCAGAAAGATAAAACCGGTGATGCGCATCAGGCTGAGCACAATCAGCCAGCCGCTGTAGCGGGTGATGCGAAACCAGCCCCACTCGAAGTAGACCGCACCGGACGGCTCCACACTGCCGGTAAAGAGAAATTGCATCACAAAAATAAAAACGAGAATCGGCAGGCCCAGAATCAGCCCGCGCAGAATATAGCCAAAGGAGATGCCCGAAAGTTTGGCGATGCCCAGCACAGCCAGCATCATCAGAAAGTTGGCGATGAGGGATGTGTTGAAGGTAATCGCCAGAATGAGAAAGAAGGCGCCCAGCAGCTTGGCCCGGGGGTCCAGCCGGTGGATGACCGAGCCGGTGGGAATGTACTGGCCGATGGTGACGTTGCGCAGCAGGTCAAAGTTTTCCATTCGTCCCCCCTGCCAGCAGCCCGGCCAGCGCCTGCACCGCCTGTTCAACCGTGAAGATCGTCGTCTCTGTCTCGACCAGCCCCATCTCTTCCAGTCTGTTGATAACTTCCGTGACGGTTGGCACGTCCAGATGCAGTTCCCGCAGCTTCTCCGCCTGGCCGAAGATGGCCGCGGGTGGGCCGTCCATCACAGTCCGCCCGTCCGCGATGACGTAAATGTAATCGCAGAGCTGGGCCAGCTCCTCCATATTGTGGGAGATGAGGACAAGCGTCACGCCGCTTTCGTGAAGGGCCAGAATCCGGCGCAGCAGATGCGCCCGTCCTACCGGGTCCAGCCCAGCGGTCGGCTCGTCCAGGACCAACACCTCTGGCTCCAACGCCAGCACACCGGCCAGGGCCGCGCGCCGCTTCTCCCCGCCGCTGAGAGTAAAAGTCATGCGGTCTTTGAACTCTTCAAAGCCCAGGTCTACCGCTTGCATGGCCCGGCGCACCCGGGCCCGCACCTCCTCTTTGCTCAACTTCAGATTGCGCGGGCCAAAAGCCACATCGTCACCCACATAACGCTCGAAGAGTTGGGCTTCGGGCTGCTGAAAGACCAGCCCCACCCGGCGGCGGATGGCCTTGACATCGACTTTGGGGTCGCGCAAATCCTGGCCCAACACCCGCATCGTTCCCCCGTGCGCCCGCAGCAGCCCGTTGAAGTGTTGGATGGCCGTGGACTTGCCGGATCCCGTGTGGCCGATGACGCCGACAATCTCGCCTCGATGCACAGCGATGTCAATGTCGCTGATGGCCTGCACCTCCAACGGCGTGTCCAGCATATACGCGTGGCTCAGCCCTTCGGCCTCAATCAGCAGATCCCCCTTCCGCTCGCCCATCGCCGATTCACCATTCGCTATTCGCCATTCACTATTCGCTATTTGTCGGTCGCCGATGACCGCAACGATTTCTTCCACACTCAGCAAATCCCCCGGAAAGTCCGGGATGCGGCTGTGCAGCACCTGGGCCAACCGCGTCACCTGCGGCAAGTCCAGTTGGAGTTCGCGCAGCCGTGCGCCCTGACGGAAAATTTCCCGAGGCGTGCCTTCCAGGGCGATGCGGCCATTTTCCATCACCACCACCCGGTCGGCGTGGATAGCCTCGTGCATAAAGTGGGTGATGGCGACGACAGTTGTGCCCTCTTCCCGGT
>JACQGT010000285.1 GCA_016199425.1 Chloroflexota bacterium | reverse complement strand
CCCCAGAAACGATCCAATCCCGCATCTGCCAGCGGCTGAGAAGCGTCTCGCTGCCCACCACCGGGATGCGCGTCTTCTGGCTCAAGCGGCCAATCTCCTGGTGGTTGGGGGCGCGCAGGACTTCTTCGATGAAGTAGATGTTGTAGGGTTCCAGCGCGTAGCAGATCTGTTCCATCGCAGCCCGGCTAAAGCGAAAGTGGCATTCGATGCCGATGCGGAAGTGGTCGCCTACGGCTTTGCGGATGCTGCGCACCGGCTCCAGCCCGGCTTCGATCTCTTGGCTGAAGATGGAATGGCCCAGATTGCGCACGCTGTATTTGTCAAAGGGCCAGATTTTCACGCCCCGGATGCCTTCGAACTGGAGTTCCAGGGCCAGATCGCCCGCGTTGTTGTGGAAGCGCTGGAAATCGTCGTAGGGCGGATGGCCGATGCAGGTGTTATAGGTGCTGATCTGATCCCGCACGGCTCCGCCCAGCAGCTTATAGACCGGCGTGTTCAGACTCTTGCCCAGGATATCCCACAGGGCCATCTCCGCCGCGGAGAGAGCGCGCAGCTCCGCGCCGGCGTAGCCGTGATAGAGAATCGTGTCGAAGCAGAAATTCCACAGCCGGTCGATGTCCCTCGGGTCGTTGCCCAGCAGAATCGGCGCAATTGTGCCGTGGAGCGCGCCCAGAGAGCCGGGTACTTTGTCGTAGGTCTCGCCCAGACCGATGATGCCCGTATCCGTGTGGACGCGGACCAGAAGCAGCCGGGGCAGTTTCTCGCAGAAGAGGCTTTCGATTTTTGTGATGCGCATAGAAATCACTCCTTACCAGCGCTGGGCCTGGAATTTCCAGCCCGGTTGCACTTTCTGCATTTCGATCTCGTCGTTGCGCTCGGTCAGGCCGCAGCGGACGTACTGCTCGTGGAGCTTTGCCAGCGCGGCCCGCTCCAGTTCGACGCCCAGCCCCGGCTCGTTGGAGACAACCAGCGCTCCGTCGTCGAATTGCAATTTGCCGCCCACAATCACTTCGTCGCCCTGCCAGGGGTAGTGGGTGTCGCAGGCGTAGGTCAGGTTGGGGATGGCCGCGGCCAGGTGGGTCATGGCGGCCAGGGAGATGCCCACGTGGCTGTTGGAGTGCATGGAAAGTCCCCGGCCAAAGACCTGGCAGATGCGGGAAAGCTCGATTGTGCTGCGCAGACCGCCCCAGAAGTGGTGATCGCTGAGGATAATGTCCTCCGCGTGGTGGGCCACACTGCCGGGGATGTCTTCAAAGGAAGTGGTACACATATTCGTCGCCATAGGAATCCCCGTGCGCCGGCGCACCTCTGCCATCCCCGCCTGACCCCGGGTGGGGTCTTCGTAATACTCCAGCACACCTTTCAGCCGTTCGCCGATGCGCACGGAAGTCTCCACCGACCAGATGGCGTTGGGGTCCAGGCGCAGGGGCGTGCCGGGAGCGAAGGCTTCGTACATGGCCAGAATCGCGTCGGCTTCCTCGTCCGGTGGGAAGGCACCCCCTTTGAGTTTGATGGATTTGAAGCCGAAGGCGCCGCGCATAGCCTGGGCCTGGGCCACCACACCCGCCGGGTCCAGGGCGGCTTTTTGACGGGCAGCGGCCCAACCGCTGGCGTTGGAGTCTGTGCCGAAGCCCAAGTCACCCCCGGCCCCCTCGTATTTGTAGAAGAGATAGGCGGAGAAATCCACCCGATCCCGCGCCCGTCCGCCCAGCAGATCGACCACAGGCCGCCCAACCGCCTTGCCCATCAGATCGAAGCAGGCCACCTCCACGCCGCTGTGGACGTGGACCAGCCGAGGTTTGGTCCAGGCCGGTTCACCCCGGGCCGCAGCGCCCCCTGTGCCCAAGCGTTCGTCGATCTCTCGGCGGATGGCGTTGAGTTGGAAGGGATCCTGGCCGATGACGACTTCTCGGGCCGCTTCTAGCGCAGCGTTGGTAGCTGCGCTGCCGGGGACTTCGCCCAGGCCATAAGTGCCGTCGTCGGCCACAAGCTCCACAATTGTGCGCAAGGCGTAGGGGGCGTGCAGGCCAGCGGCATTGAGCAGGGGTGGGTCGCCGACGGCGATGGGAGTGATGTGCATATCAGTAATGCGCATGGCAGGTGATTTCTTTCTGGTGCAGTGGGTGAAATTTCGGATGAGCGAGTAACGATAGACGGTAAAATCATAGCATAGATGGGAAGAGCGGACAATGCGGGTACTGATTCCGGGAATGGACCAGACGATTTTGTGCCTACAAGCAGATGCCGGTCCATTCCTGGAATCGTCTCTCCCCCCACGAGGACGCACCCTTCGGCGGGACTACTTTGGATTTTTACCTCGTCTTCGTGATACAATCCCTAGTATCAGTAGTCTTGAGCCCAAAGTTCTGAGTCAGGCTTGGCAGCATTGCGGTCTACTGAGTAAATGTCTGCTCGCCCCTCCATTGAGGATGCCGTACCCCATGTCAACCGTGATTCCCGTGCAGGAACCGATCTTTGCCTTTACCGCCGGCGAGACATTCCATGAGTTTTGCAATGCCCAGCCGCTCGAACTGGCCGGGCTGTTGCGCCGTATCTTCGCCAGTACACGGATTGACCCCGACACCCAACTCTACCTGACCACCTATCCCACCTGGCTCACCTGTGTTGTGATTGTGGAGGATCAGACGCCGGACACGGCGATGATCGTCCCCATTCTGGTGCGCATGGCCGATGCCTGTCCCCGCCTGGAGTTGTGCATTCTGTCCACGACAATGGATCTGACCGCCATCAACGAATTGATGGACGACGACTTGGACCTGGAAGAAGACATCGACGATCTGGACCTGCCCCTGCTTATCTTCTTTGATGAAGAATGGAACCAGCAGGCCCAATGGGGACCCCGCCCGGTGGCTGCCGAAAAGCGGCTGGACGCGTGGCTGGCCGCCCATCCCGTCTACGAAAAGCTGCTGGAGGACGACTCCAACGACGATTCGCCCGCATTGGAACGGCTGGTCGAGCAGTTGACACACCAGATGCGCCTCTGGTACAACGATGACCTGACCGCGGCCTGCGTTGGGGAAATCCGGGCCATTCTGGAAAAACTGGAGTCCAATTGATGACTCCACTGCAAAAAGGAGTATTTCACCGCGGAGACGCGGAGTTCGAACGCAGACGAAAAACCATTCTACTTATCTTTTCGAGTCTGCTTCTGGGCGCGCTCTGCATGGCCGCGCCCACTTTCGCCGCCCTGGAAATGGTGGAATTCCGGGCCTTCTCCCTATCGGATCGGGTGCGCCTGGAATGGGAGACGGCCCAAGAATACAATCTGATCGGTTTTCAGGTCTATTGCAAGCAGGAGGATGAACCAGACGTTGGCTATCATCTCATCGGATTCCCTATTCCCGGCAAGGGCAGCCTGGAGAGAGGCGCGGTCTATTTCAGCGAACTGCGCGATCTGCAACCGGGTGTCAGTTACTGTTTCCGTTTACAGGAGATCACCAGCGACGAAGAACCGGGCGAGGTCTTTGAAATCTGCGGCTACGGCATTCGGGTCACGCCCACAGCCACTGTGACCCCCACGGCTACGGATACCGAAACGCCCACGCCCACCATCACACCGACGGAGACACCGACCCCGAGCGAAACCCCCACGCCTCCGCCCCCTACGGAGACGGCCACGCCCACACCCGAAGGAACCCAGACCGGCGGCCTGACTATCCAACTCTCTACGGCCACCGCCCAGCCGACCTTCGAGATGATTGTCGCTACACCCACACCGACCTTTGCGTTGATCCCGCCCACAGCCACACCTCTGCCCACTGTGACACCGGCAGCGGCCTTTGGGCTGATCGGGTCTTCGGGTCGCCCTCCCTTCGGCCTCACATCCGTCAGCGATCTGCTGGTGCTTCTGCTCTGTCTGGGAGCTGTCGGCCTGGGCTTTTTGGGCATACTGACACTCTTGGGGAGCATCTTCTATCTGCGCTCCCGGACAGAACGCACGTGGGAGTGATGTACAGCGTGGAAAAACCAGCAGCCGAAGATTCCCGACGAGATGTGAGATGTGAGATGTGAGACGGGAGATCGTCGCTCGATCTCCCGTTTCTGGCTGAAAACGAAACCTGAAAAACAAAGAGCCTCCTGACGTTCCGTCAGGAGGCTCTTTGTTTGCCCCGCAGGGCGTCAACCAAACCAAAGGAGCAGAAAGGAGACCGGCGATTTGTTCGTTTAGGAGGTCACGGTTCCGGCACGTTGCGGCCGGTGGTTTATGTCTAGCGAACGATGGCAGGCATGAATACAAAGTGGTACATCTGAATGATGACAGGCAATTCAACGTTGGCGGTAGCGCTGACACCCTGCACTTCGACCAGAACATAATCGCCGCCGTCGGGAAAGACCTGATACTCGCCAAATTCCAGGTTTTCAAATTTGAAGATGCCGTCCGCATCGGTGAAAACGACGGCAACCATTGCGCCGTTGACTTCCTCGTCGACCCGCTGCAAATAAACTTCGTGGTTGGCCAGGGGCAATTCGTTCGGCTCCATAATGCCGTTGCGATTGGTGTCGCGCCAGACAGTGCCGGTGATGAAGCCATTGGCCAGGTCGGCGTTGGCGGAAGCGGCGCTGGGGGCGATGGCGGCGATGAGAGCAAAGATGATGGCGATGAAAACGATTGCGACGAAGTTGCTGGTGTGGATGCGGCTGTTCATTCGATTGCTCCTGTTAGAAATCTTCTGGTTTGGTTCGGTGTGACTTGCTGTTTCCTCTGTGACCTGAGTCTACACCAGAATCGGTCCGATTTTGTTGACTGGTTGGTTACAACGCACCTATAATAGGATACACTGTTTAGGCAGTACTCAGGTACTATAGTTTTTCAGGTAAAGATTTTCCCTGTAGGGGCGCTGCTTGCTGCGTCCGTCTCGTGCATACCGGGTGCAGCAAGCAGCGCCCCTACGAAAAGCAGTATCTGAACATCTATAGTGCGTTTATAGTGCGTTGCGATGCACCCGATTCGCACTTTATAGCCGTTTTGACAATTCGTTCCAAGTGGGGTACAACATTTGCAGCCTAGCAAAATCTGCAAGACTGCAAAAAGTGGATTTGCAGAGTTTTCCATTTCACGGTATTATGTTTGTTGTGTGACTTCTCCGCTCAGATTTTGATGGCACTTGCATAGTCATAGAACATCCAGTGACCCAAAGCAGGAACACTTCCCCCAGTGTGGTAAGGTACAAATAGCGGAAGCCGATTTCGCGATTTGCGGTCTCCGCTGTTTGCGCATAGAATTCAGATAGTCGAATTTGTTTTCCAATCCTCAGCAGTATCGCTCATTCTCTTTCGCCTCAGGAGGTAATCCAATGCAGAACCGACGTTTGATGTTTTGGACAACAATGCTGCTCGTAGCAATGGTTGTCCTGGCTGGCTGTGCTCCCCGCGCCGGCGCGGGCGACGCAGCCGCTATGACCAGCGACCCAATGGAGTTGGTCGTTGATCTCCCCGCCATCGTTCTGGATGTTCAGAGTAATGGCTCTGTCTCTGTTGGCAACGTGCCTCTGGCCCAGTTGGGTACCATGGCCGGTGCCGATCTCTCCGCCGTGGCTATGGATCCCTCGCTGGTCGAGTTTATGACCGCCGGCGACATCCAGCACGTCCAGGTGAACAACAGCTCTCACGGCCTGCTGCTCCTGGTCAATGGCGAAGCCATTCCATCCATCACCTACGATGGCGAATCCCTGCAGGCCACTGCCGATGCGCTGAACGCCTTTGGCATGGCAATTCCTATGCTGGACAAGGCCCTGGGTCTGGTTGACCAGATCGGCCTGGGTGTGATTATGCGCTTCCCGGTTGCTGCTGGCATGGCCCAGATTCCTCTGTATGTCGAGGGTGACAGCGCCTCGGCGATGCAAGCCAAGATGGCCCAGGAAGAATTCCTGGCCGCGGTCGGTGCGCCCCCCCGCATCAACCTGCCCATTTTCTACGAAGCTGATGGCAGCTTCTCCATCGGTGACCTGACCGACGAAGAGTGGTCCTCCTTGACCGGCGCTTCCCTGGCTGCCCTGCGTCTGAACACCAGTGTCATTGACGGTCTGACCGCTTCTGGTATCAACAAGCTGGGCATCGGCACCGACGCTGCTGGCATCCACATTATGATCAACGACAGCGCCCTGCCCACCCTGGACTGGTCCGGCGGCAAAGCCACCCACCTGCTCAACCTGGCCGACCAGTTGGGTCTGTGGAATATGCTGGCCCCCGGTATGAATATGGGCGAAGTGTTGGCGACGGTTGAGGGCCTGCTGCCTGTCATCCAGGTTGCTGACTTCGACTTGACCGTACACCTGCCCGGCAGTGGCGTAGCCAGCCGCTAAGGGGTCGTCAAAGAATAACTACCGTAGTGGTCAGTGAGCAGTGAAGCCAAGTCACTGATGACTGCTCACTGATGACTAAACCGGGAACTTATTTCTTGGAAGTTCGATAGACAACAAAAAAGCGCACCCGACAGTGTCGGGTGCGCTTTTTTCTATTGTAGGGGCGCTGCTTG
>JACQGT010000291.1 GCA_016199425.1 Chloroflexota bacterium | reverse complement strand
GGGGTCAGGGAGGGGCGGAAGGCCAGGGCGTGGGAACGCAAAGATTCGTCGCCGGGCACGGTGAGGACCGGGGTGGGCATGGCTGGGCCGTGGAATGCTTGGGGAATGAGGGCCTGGGCCGCGCGTTCGCCTTTGTCCCCCACAAAGAGCAGGGCGCTGGTGAGGAAGCCCCCCTCCACCGAGGCCTGGTTGAGCAGGGATTCCAGAGAGCGGGCAATCTCGGTCAGACGCATGGCTACGTCGTCCTCGGTCTGCCAGGAACGGGCGATGCTGATACCGGGCACCATGCCCGCCGAAAAGCCGCCCACAAAGCCCCGCCCCCCGACTAGGGCGATGACCTGGCCTGCCGCGCTGCCATCCGAGCGGGCACGCCCCCAGTTCTGGCTGCGGGAGACGGCCCGGCCTTCGCTCCAACTCTCGCTGACCGACTCAGACCAACTCTCCGTGTCGCTGACGCCCCGGGTCACAGCCCTGCTCTGGCTGGTGGCCTCGAACCAGCCCCGGTTCGTGCCCGCAGAGTCGGCGCTGCCCCGGCTGTCGGCCCAGCCCACACTGTCGGCTATGCCCCAGGATTCGGAATTGGTCGTCGAGTTGAAGCCGCCCTGGCTGTGGGCCGTGGAGGAGGAGACGCCGCTGCTCACGGCCCGCCCTGTGGAGTTGGCCACGCTGGTATTCTGGCCCACGGAACCACCCACACTGTTGCTCTGGGCCCTGGGGCTGACCACTGCTGGATGTCATACCAACACCGCCGCCCACGCTGCTCGACTGACCACTGCTCACTGCCTCACTGTTCACTCTCCCCACGCTGCCGCCCAGATTCTGGCTGCCGCCCACGCTGCTGCCCGCGGCCTGACTCACACTGGCGCTCTGCCCCGTACTCTGGGAGCCCCCCACACTCTGGCTGCCCCCGGCGCTGCTGCCCACGTTTACACCCCGTTGACGTTAGCGGAGCGGGGATGTATAATGCAGCTATCAGTCTGCGCGAACGACCGGGTCCAGGAGAGCGATGGAATCAGGACGATGACGATAAGAGCTTCTTGGAACGACGAGGATAGATCGGCACGGATAGGTAGAACGCTGCTGAATTGATAGAGCGCTGTGCGCTCTGAAGGAACGTAGACAGTGACTGGACTACAAGCATTACAGGCTGTTCAATACGTCAATGTGAAGAACAGACGCTACGTCGTTATGGAAGCAGAGGACTGGGAAGCTCTGCTCGAATGGATCGAGACGGTGGAGGATTTGGAGGTCTTTCAGCAGGCCCAAAACGAATTGAAAGCGGCGGGCGGCGATCCCGACGCAGCGGGTTGGTTGTGCTGGGATGACATCCGCGATGAGTTAGCGTAATGGCCTACACACTATTTGTGATGCCACAAGCCTGGCAAGAGATGAAAGCATTGCCAGGCACTATGCGTCAGCGTGTCAAACGTGAAGTTGACCAGTTACGTGAGAACCCCCAGCCATCCCAAAGCAAGCAATTGCAGATGGCGGCAAGTGGCGTTGTCCTCTATCGAGTTCGCCTGGATCGCTGGCGGCTCGTCTACGCCGTGAACGAGACGGAACAGCAGATCCAGGTGCTGGCGGTGCGCAAGCGGCCTCCCTACAATTACGACGATTTGGATGAGTTGTTGGAGCAGTTGGACCCGTAGCGAAGGCGATCACACCACGCGTCGCCGCCGGTTGATGGTTGACCGGCGATTGGCGGAAGACCGATTCCGGGAATGGACCAGGCGATCTCCCGGCTGGCAGCCCCTTGCCGGTCCATTCCCGGAAGCAGCGCGGCGAGCCTGCCCCAACTGACACAAGCCACCTGCGTGGTGTCTTTGCGCCCGCGGTTCTGCAAAGCGTAGCCGCGGGTTGATGGGTGACATTTCGTCACTTTTCCACTACAATTGCCTCTATGAGAGTTCCAAACGCCGAGTATGCTTGGGTTGACATAAGCAAATTGCGCGACTATGCGCTCAATCCAACCCATCGTGTTGGTGGACACAAAGCACGTCTGTTTTCTCGCCTGCTGAATATGACGAGCAATGATGCAGAAGCCTTGCGGGAGATTCTGCTTACTGTCATCCGCACAGAAGAAGCGGTGTTGGGGGAGTTGGATGAATTTGGGCAACGGTATGTGATCGACTTCTCGCTTGCCTGGCAGAACAGACAAGCACAGGTGCGTAGCGCCTGGATTATCCGCCCCGATGAGGATTTTCCACGGCTTGTCACCTGTTATCCGTTGTAGGAGTGAAGATGATGAAAAATGAGATTCAGCTATTGGACGTGGTCGCCCTGACAATAGATATTCCGCAGTACAATCTATTTCGCGGTGAAATCGGCGCTGTGGTCGAGTGCTATCCAACTGACGGCTACGAAGTGGAATTCGTCTCCCTGGACGGCTATACCTACGCGCTGGTTGCCTTGCGGGGGAACCAACTTATCCCACTTCGGCAAAAGCCCCAACGGTTGGCGAGAACCACTGTGCCAGCAACTATTTTCGCAGACCAGCCACTACTGTCAAACGCCCACCCCAAAACCTGACCACCTCACCAGTTGGAAACCGCCCAATAAGTCGATGCTCACACATTGTCAGAACGCAACAGGAGAATGGCATTGAAGTTGGGTAGCATCTATCCGATTTTTTGATTATAATAGGCTCAATAGCGACTCTCTTTCGTGGAATGACAATTCTGGTTCATCGACACATCCCAAGGAAAAACTGTGGCTTTACCAGATTTGAACGACCAGGGGGATTTGCCACCTGGCATTCATCAGGCTACTTTGCGCGAGGTAGTCGAGAAATTCGGTACAACTCCGACGAAACGCAGGGTATTGGCGCTGCGGTTGGAACGCATCTATACT
>JACQGT010000276.1 GCA_016199425.1 Chloroflexota bacterium | reverse complement strand
CGTGAAACGTGAAACGTGAGATCGGCCAAGACCCTCACGTTTCACGCATCACGGTTCAGTTCGTTATCGTTCAATCGGCAGGCCGACCGCATTGCCCCACTCGGTCCAACTGCCGTCGTAGTTGCGGACTTTTTCGTAGCCCAGCAGATATTTTAGCACAAACCAGCTATGGCTGCTGCGTTCGCCGATGCGGCAATAGGCAATAATATCGTCTCTGGGTTTCAGCTCCTGCTCGGTCTCGTAGATGGCGCGCAGATCAGCTGCGCTCTTGAAGCTACCGTCTTCGTTGGCAGCGCGCGCCCAGGGCACATTGCGTGCGCCTTTGATGTGGCCGCCGCGCAGCGCGCCCTCCTGGGGATAGTTCGCCATGTGCAGCAGTTCCCCCCGGTATTCGGCGGGGCTGCGCACATCCACCAGCGGCTTGCCCGTGGCCTGATGGGCCAGAGTGTCGTCGCGCAGGGCGCGGATGGGAGCGTCATTGCGCTCCTGGGCCACGTAATTGCTGGGGGTGACAGCGGGTTTCTCTCGTGTCAGCTCCCGGCCCTCGTCGATCCACTTTTGTCGCCCGCCGTCCACTACTTTGGCGTTGCTGTGGTCGAAAAGCTGGAAGACCCAAAAAGCGTAGGTGGCCCACCAGTTGGACTTGTCGCCGTAGAAGACGACAGTTGTGTCGTTGCTCACGCCCAACCTGCGCATCAGACCCTCAAAGGCTTCCTTGCCGATGTAGTCCCGCACAAGCGCGTCGTTCAAATCCTCTTGCCAATCAATCTTCTGTGCGCCGGGAATGTGGCCCGTGTCGTAGAGAAGTACATCTTCATTCGATTCCAACAAGCGCACATTGGCGTCGTTGCCGTGTGCTGCCACCCAATCGGTGCTGACCAAAACTTCGGGATGTACGTAGCCTTTGTCGTTCATGGAAGCCTCCTGTTTGGGAAATAGGACGCTGATGACGCTGAAAAAGCGGATTGACGCTGTGTAAATCTGCGTCCGCTTTTCATTGCTATCAGAGTAGGGATTATCCGCCGATCTTGCGTTCGATGACTCGCTCTAACTTATGCTGCACGCTCTCCACAGGCACCCGATCCAGCACCTCCTGGAAAAAGCCCTGCACAATCATACGCTCTGCCTGGGGCCGGGTCAAACCGCGCGCCATCAGATAGAAGACGTACTCATCCTCCACCTGGGACGCGGTGGCGGCGTGGGTGCAGCGCACGTCGTCGGCCTCGATCTCCAGGCCGGGGATGCTGTCGGCCCGGGCCGTGCCGTCCAGAATCAGATTGCCGTTGCGCTGGAAGGCGTCGGTCTTCTGTGCGTTGGGCAGGACTTTGATGACGCCCATATAGACATTGTGCGCCCGCTCTTTCAGCGCGCCGTTGAAGAGCAGATCGCTGAAGCAGTTGGGGGCGCGATGAATCTGCAGCGTCTGGTGGTCGATGTGCTGGCGGCCTGTGGGGAAATAGAGTCCCAGCAGTTCGCCGTGACCGCCCTGCCCGGTCAGGTCCAGGTCCAGGAACGCTTTGGTCAGACGGCTGCCCCAACTGACCTGAATCCAGCGCAGGTCTGTGTCCCGGCCCATCACCGCCCGCCCGGTCAGGAAATTCCAGGCGCTGTGGTCGAAGTCCTGCAGGTTCATATAGCGGACAACCGTATTGTCCTTCATCACCAGTTCGATGACGCCGCTCTGCATCCCGTCCACGCCGCCCAGCAGATCGTCCACGACAGTGACGTGGCTGCCTTCATCCGCCACCAACAGCGTGTGGTGATAGCCGCCCACGCCCGGGTTCTGGTGCAGGATGGCCTGCAAGGGCAGTTCCACCGTCACATTCTTGGGCACGTAGACAAACGCGCCCGTGTCCCACAGCGCGGCGTGCAGCGCGGTGAATTTGTTGTGGTCCGGCTGTACGGCCTGGGTCATAAAATAGTGGCGCACCAGCGCCGGGTGTTCGATCAGTGCGCTCTGCAAATCGGTGAAGATCACCCCCTGGGCGATCAGTTCCGGGTTTGCGTTGCGATAATGCACGCCGCCGTCCTGGAAGATCAGGCTGGCCGCGCTCTCCATCTCGCCCAATTCGCTCTGGAGCAGGGCGCTCAACTTCTGCCGCTTGCTCTCACCCTGGGGCGTGGCATAGGCGGTGAAGTTCTTCAGATCAAAGCCGGTCAACCGGGTGCGCCGCCAGGCTTCGTCGGTCGGCTTGGGCCACGCCATCGCCTCAAAAGTGCGCCAGGCGGCCAGACGGAAATCCAGCATCCAGCGGGGTTCCTTGCGCGCAGCCGAAAGAGCGCGTACGCTCTCTTCGCTGAAATCAGCCACCGCCGCCACGAAGGCTGCGGGTTTCACCATCACTTCAGGTTCTTTTACCAATACGCTCACGTTCGTCATCCTCCAAAACATGACACGTGATGCGTGAAACGTGAAATACGATCTCACGTTTCACGCATTACGTTTCTTTAACCGATACTGCCTTCCATCTGCAATTGGATCAGCCGGTTCATCTCCACGGCGTACTCCATGGGCAGTTCCTTGACCAGCGGCTCGATAAAACCGCCCACGATCATCGCCGCGGCTTCGTCCTCGCCGATGCCCCGGCTCTGGAGATAGAAGAGCTGTTCCTCCCCGATCTTGCTCACCGAAGCCTCGTGGCCCACGCTCACATCGTCCTCTTCGATTTCGATGTAGGGGTAGGTGTCCGAGCGGCTGGCCGAGTCGAGCAGCAGCGCGTCGCAGACCACATTGCTCTTGCTGTGGTGGGCGCCCTTCGCCACCTTCAACAGACCCCGATAGCTGGCCCGTCCGCCATCTTTGCTGATGGATTTAGAGACAATTTTGGAGCTGGTGTAGGGCGCGCCGTGGACGACTTTGCCGCCGGCGTCCTGGTGCTGACCCTTACCGGCAAAGGCAATCGACAGAATCTCGCCGTGGGCTTTGGGCCCCATCATATAGACGGCGGGATATTTCATCGTGACTTTGCTGCCCAGGTTGCCGTCAATCCACTCCATCGTTGCGCCTTCGTAGGCTACAGAGCGTTTGGTCACCAGATTGTAGACATCCGTGCTCCAGTTCTGGATGGTCGTATAGCGGCAGCGCGCACCCTTTTTGACGATAATCTCGACGACCGCACTGTGCAGGCTGTTGCTGGAATAGATGGGGGCAGTGCAGCCTTCCACGTAATGGACGCTGGCCCCCTCTTCCACCACAATCAGCGTGCGCTCGAACTGACCCATATTTTCGGCGTTGATACGGAAGTAAGCCTGCAAGGGAATGTCCACGTGGACACCCGCGGGGACGTAGACAAAGCTGCCGCCGCTCCACACCGCGCTGTTCAACGCGGCAAATTTGTTGTCCGCGGCCGGGATGATCGTGGCGAAATACTCGCGCACGATATCCTCGTGCTCGCGCAGACCACTGTCCATGTCCAGAAAAACAACGCCCAGTTTCTCCCACTCTTCTTTCAGGCTGTGGTAGACCACTTCGGACTCGTACTGTGCGCCCACGCCGGCCAGAAACTTGCGTTCGGCCTCCGGGATGCCCAGCCGGTCGAAGGTGCGCTTGATGTCTTCCGGCACATCTTCCCAGCTCCTTTCTGCTTTTTCTGAAGGACGCAGGTAATAGAAAATGTTGTCGAAGTCGATACCAGAAAGATCCGCGCCCCAGGTGGGCATGGGCTTGGAGAAGAAGATGTCCAGTGCGTCGTGGCGGAATTTGCGCATCCACGCCGGCTCGTTCTTCATCACGGAAATCTGTTCCACCACCTCGTGGCTGATGCCCCTGGATGCCTTGAAGACTGGTCGTTCCGTGTCGTGAAAACCGTACTGGTATTCCTGTTTTACTTCGTCCAGATGTTCGCGATCGGATACTGCTGTCATAATCATTGCTCCTTTGGGTACCCATTCGGGTAGGGGCGCTGCTTG
>JACQGT010000275.1 GCA_016199425.1 Chloroflexota bacterium | reverse complement strand
GGAGTAGGTGAAGCCGACGACCGCGGCCTGGCCCAGGTCATCCACGGCCAGGGCATTGGCGCCGTCGCCGCTGCTGCCGCCCAGAAAAGTGCCATAGAGCAGGGCGCTGGCGGTCGAGTTGAGTTTGAGGGCAAAGCCATCCGCAGAAAGCATCGTAAGATTACCCTCGCGCACAGTGCAAGGTTTTTCTACACTGCCGCAGGTGCGGTCGTAGCCCGCGGGCGTCACCGGGAAGTCGTTGGAAAAGGTGACGCCGGCCACATAGACTGCGCCGCTGCCGTCCACAGCAATGCCCCGCCCCCAATCCTTTTCATCGCCGGCCAGAAAGGTGCTGAAGAGCAGCCCTGTGCCCTGGGGGTTGAGCGCGGTCACAAAAGCGTCGTAGGGGTCGTCGTTAGGATAGGTCACGCTGCCTTTGAAGGAAGGGCCAATCACACCCGGCGTCGTCGGAAAGTCGGGCGAGGCGGTAGCGCCGGTGAGGTAGGCGTTGCCTGCCCCGTCTACGGCCAGGTCGTAGGCGATGTCATTCTCCCCGCCGCCCAGGAAAGTGGCGTAGAGCAACTGGCTGGCGTCCGGGCTGAACTGGGCTACCAGAACGTCCCACAACCCGCTCCATTCGCCGTCGAACGCGCCGGGGCTTACGGGCAGACCGGGCGCGTTGGCTAACCCGGCGATGTAGGCGCTGTTGTCGCTGCCCAGGGCAATGGCATAGGCGTTCTCCCGTTCGATCCCGCCCAGATAGACGCCGTAGCGCAGATCGCTGCTGCCTGCGGCCGCGTCGGGCTGGCGGGGTTGAGGCGCGCCAGCAGGAGGGGCTGTGCGGGCAGCAAAGGGGGCCATCACCCGGTCGCCCACAAGCGCGGCTGGGGGAAACCAACTCCGCTCTATCCCAGCCAGGGCGGGCAGGTCCAGAATGGCAGGACCAGCCCCGGTCGAGATGGAGAGCCGGTCGCCGTCGAGGGCCAGACCGTCTGCGCCCTCTATGCGCAGGCTGATCTGATCAACCGGGAATTGCGAATTGCGAACGACGAATTGCCAGGCCCAAGCCCCCTTCTCAGCCGAAATCTCCAGGTCGATGCCGGGGTAGAGATCCGCGTAACGCACGCCGGACCAGACCGGCACGTCGGCATGCCAGCCCGCCGGGTCGTTGCCGTAGAAGTAGGAAACCCGCGTCTCTCGCCGTCCGAAGGGTTCTATTTGTGGATGGGGATTGGCGCCGGGGAAGGAGAGCCGCAGGTGGGTGACTGGTGAACTGGCGACCGGCAACAGGGGATCGGCGACCGGCGACTGGGGACTAGAGACTTCGGACTGCGGACTCTCGACTTCGGACTTCGGACTCTCGACTGCGAACCCTACAGCCAGCCACAGCCCGTCTTCTGTCACCCAGGCCAGGCCATCGCCGCCCAGCACGTGGAAGCGGGCGGACGGGTCGAACTGGCCCACGTTTTCGATGAAGAGTGCGCCCGGTTGCGCCGTCCCGACCCGAGATGTCCCGGCTATCGGCGCGGAGACGATTGGGCGCGCGCTGGCGGCCTGGCCGGTGGACGCCAGGACGATGACAATCACAATCCAGCGCAACAGCGAAGAAACGGATCGACGCCCGGCCATAGACTCCTCCTGCTATTTGGCAACCTGCGGCAGATAGACCGGCCACAGATAGGTGTAGTGGGTCGTCGTGTTCGACCATTTGCAGTCGGACAGCGGGTCGTCCCCGTAACGGATGCAGGCCTGGTTGCGGATCAGCGGCCCCGCTTCCACTGTGCCAGTGACCACAACCTGCACGGCGTAGCGGACGTACAACCACTCCTGCTTGCCCATTTCCAGCGTTCCGCTGATGGCATTGGCGACCGGATCGTAGACGATGGACGTGGGCGCCGAGAGGGAGCGGGTGATATAAACCGTGTGGTCAGGAATGGCGTCGCTGAAGGCCCAGGCCCGGGATTCGGGGACGTTGAACTCTATCGTGTAGTCGATGCGCTGCCCATAGGCCACGGGCTGGTCGGAGGGTTGTTGGGCGCTCTTGCGCGGGGCGTAGCCGAGGAAGTTCTGGTTCACGAGCGCGGGCGGGCCGTATACCGTGCGGCTGACGGGCTGCCAGAAGTAGGCGGTGGATACGGGCGCAACCGTTTGCTCCCCGGCGGCAGCCTGCACGGTGTATACTCCGTCGGCGTCTGTGACCCCGGCGCTGCCGCCGGCCGCGACCGCAATCCCGGCCAGATTGTCTCCCCAGTAGTCCCTCACCCGACCAGAAATTGCATAGGTAGAGCGGGCGGCCAACTTGACTACAAAGACGTCTTCGTAACGGTCGTAGCTGGTGTCAAACGCCCCGGCTGTGGTGGGGAAGTCGGCGGAGTTGGTGAATCCCGTTGCGTAGATGTTGCCCGCGCTGTCGAGGGCAATGCCCCAGCCTTGTTCCAGCTTTTCCCCGCCCAGGAAAGTACTGTAGAAAAGATGGGCGCCGTCGCTGCGCAGCACAGCCACAAAACCATCCCACAGACCGCTCTCGTTATCGTCCAGGGCGTCCGGGGTAATGGGGAAGGTGGAGGAGCTAGTGTAGCCGGTGATGTAGGCGCTGCCCGCGCCATCCACGGCGATGGCGTAGCCCATATCTGGGGCGTGGCCGCCCAGAAAGGTGGCGTACTCCAGAGCGGAGCCGTCCGGCGTCACTTTGACCACAAAGGCGTCCCGATAGCTGTACGATCCGTTGAAGTTGCAGTCGCCGTCGGTGCCGCAGGTCGTGTCCAATGCGCCGGGCGTGGCCGGGAAATCGGGAGAGCTGGTGTGGCCGGTCGCGTAGGCGCGACCGGCGCTGTCAACGGCGATAGCGCTGTAGTAGCGGGGATCGAGGCGGGGGTCGAGCCAGCCATCGCTCTCGCTGCCGCCGAGGAAGGCGCTGTACATCAGGGCGGAGCCGTTGCCGTTCAGCTTGAAGATCACATAATCCACACTGCCGTTGTACTCCGGGTCGAAGCTGCCGGGGGTGGTGGGGAAGTCGAAGGAGCGGGTAACGCCCAGCACATAAGCCATGCCCGAACCGTCCACCGCGATACTTTCGCCCTGATCCATCCCATAGCCGCCTACGTACGTGGCGTAGTCCAGGTTGTTGCCGCTGGGATTGAGTTTGGCGACGAAAATATCGGCGTCGTTGCGGTTGCCGCTGAAAGCGCCGGGGGTGATGGGAAAATCGCTGGAGCCGGTGATGCCGGTCACGTAGACGCTGCCGGTGACATCCAGCGCCAGACCGCGACAGCCATCCGCACCGCTGCCGCCCAGAAGGGTGCTGTAGAGCAGCCCCGCGCCCTGGGGGTCCAGCTTCGCAATGAATGTGTCGGAGGCTCCGGCCAGCTCGCTGTCGTGCGCGCCCAGCGTCGTGGGAAAGTCGGCGGAGGTGGTTTCGCCGCCCACAAAGGCGTGGCCCTCCCCGTCCACCGCGACGCCGTAGCTCCATTCATTACCGCTGCCGCCCAGAAAAGTGGCGTAGACCAGCCCGCTGCCCATCGGATTCACTTTGGCGACAAAGACATCCTGACCTGCCAGGGTAGTGTCGAACGCGCCCGGTGTGGTGGGGAAATCCGGCGTGAGGGTGGGGCCGGTCACGTAGGCGTGGCCGCTCTCGTCTACAGCGATGGCAAAGCCCACATCGCTGTTGTCCCCGCCCAGCAGCGTGCTGTAGAGCGGGTCGGCATTGGCGGTCTGGCGATGGGCGGGCGGGGATTGGGGAGCGGCGACTGGTGATGGGAAAGTGAAGGGAGATGTAATCTCAAATGCGGAGTCGCCGATCCGGGTCACGCTGGGGAGGCTGCGGGCGGCATTCCCCGCCAGAGTGGGCAGGGGCAGGATCAGTTCACCGGCTGCCGTCGTCAGGCGCAGACGACCGTCGCTCACGTCCGCGCTCTGCGCGCCTTCGACCCGCAGCCGAATCTGATCCAACCCGGTCTGCGGAGTCTGGGCTGCCAACTGCCAGAACCAGTCGCGGTCGTCGCCGCCGATCTCCAGGTCCACGCTTGGGTAGAGGTCGACGTAGCGCACGCCGGACCAGACAGGCACATCCGCGTACCAGCCGGCCGGGTCACTGCCGTAGAAATAGGAAAAGCGGGTTTGGGCGCGCCCCAATGGCTGCAAGCGAGGATGGGGATTGGCGTTGGTGAAAGAAAGTCTGACGTGCGCGTTGCGGGGGGCGAGGGCTGGCGAGCGGGGAAGAAGGTCCTGAGGTTCGCTGTCGGGTCTGGCTCTCCGCCGCCCATTCTGCGCGTCGTCACGTTCCTCGCTTACCTCCTGATTCGAAAGGGTGAGCCAGATATTATCCTCGGCCAACCACATGACTTCTGGCCCGCCCCACACCAGAAAGCGGGCTTCCCTGGGAAACTGACCGCTGTTCTCGATAAAGAGCGGAGCAGATGTGGAGAGCTGCGGAGAGATGCCAGAGGTCGTTTTTTCGGGATACCTCGCCGAAGTAGAGATGGCCGACAAGAGTAAGAGGATAGTCAACAGGCCGCGGGCCAACGGGGATGGGCGGGACGGATGAATGGGACGACGATTCATCAGATAACCTCCGCGTCTATGTGGTGGGTTCCGTCGATATTGACCCGATTGATGGCTTCCCACGGGTGTACTTCAAGT
>JACQGT010000305.1 GCA_016199425.1 Chloroflexota bacterium | reverse complement strand
GTGTCCGCGCTCAACCGGAAGCGGCTGATGCGGGTCTGCAATTTGCCCAGGCTCTCGGTGGTGTAGTTGAGGTAGAAGTAGCCCTTTTGCGTGTAACCCGGCGGCAGGGCAATGCCCAGCAGTCCTTGCTCGCCGCAGCAGCGCACCCGGTCGCTGATGTCCAGGAGGGGCGTCGGCTCTACCTGTCCACCGCGTAGGATGCGTACCCGGCCTGCCTGTTCTACCACAAAAAGCCGTCCGCTGCCGTCATCCGGATCGACCAGGCCCACCGGAGAACTCAAGCCACTGGCGATAGTTGTAAGCACAATCGCCGGCCAGGTGGGCGTGGCGGATGGCGTCGGTGTGACGGATGCGGTGGGCGTAGCCGTCGGCGGTTCGGTCGAGGGGGCTGTTGCCGTCATAGTTGGAGACGGTGTGGTCGTGGCAGAGGTGCCCTTGCCCACAATCGGCAGGTGGATAATCTCTTCTGCATCGGCGGAGATGCATCCGCCGATGTACATTGCGGCGATTGCCAGGAATAGAAAAATCGTCAACCGGTCATAGCGCGTAAACATCAAATCATCTCCTCTCTGAGGACGCAGAGCGTCCAGGTTGCGTTCCCACGCGGAGCGATGGGAAGCACACTGATAACTGTTCACTCACGCCGGTAGCCCCATTCCGCAACTACCCAATATCCAATACCCAATACCCGCCCTACCGCGGCACGTCCACCCCGGCCAGCACCCGGCGCACCGCGTCGTCGGCGTCGATGCCTTCGATCTCCGCTTCCGGGCGCAGGATGATGCGATGGCGCAGGACCGGCGCGGCCAGAGGCTTCACGTCGTCGGGCGTCACGTAGTCCCGGCCCTGCAGGGCCGCGTGGACTTTGGCCGTTTGCAGCAGGGCAATCGATGCCCGGGGGCTGCCGCCCAGGAGCAGGTCCGGGCTGCGCCGGGTGGCCGTGACCAGGCGGGTGATGTAGGCCAGGATGCCGGGTTCGACAGTAACCGCCTGGATTTCGGCGCGCAACGCGGTCAGTTCCTCCCGGCGCACCGCCGGTTGCAGTCCAACCGCGTCCAATTTGTGGGCGTCAAAGCCCGTGTGGTAGCGGCGCAGCACCTCCTCCTCCGCCTCTGCCGGGGGATAGTGTACCCGCACTTTGAAGAGAAAGCGGTCCAGTTGGGCTTCGGGCAGGGGATAGGTACCCTCGTACTCCACCGGGTTTTGGGTCGCCAGGACCATAAACGGATCGCCCAGGGGATAACCCACCCCGTCGATAGTCACCTGGCGCTCCTCCATCGCTTCCAACAGCGCGGATTGGGTCTTGGCCGGGGCGCGGTTGATCTCATCCGCCAGCAAAATTTGGGTGAAGATCGGCCCCTGGCGCAGATTGAAATGGCCGCTGTTCAGGTCGTAGACTTGTGTGCCCACCACATCGCTGGGCATCAGATCGGCGGTGAACTGAATGCGCCCGTACTCCGCGTCGATGAGCCGGGCCAAGGTCTTGGCGAGAAGGGTCTTGGCCGTGCCGGGCACGCCCTCCAACAGGACGTGGCCGGCGGCAAAGAAGGCGATGACCACCTGCTCGAAGGCCGCTTCCTGGCCGACGACGACTTTGGCGGCCTGGCTACGCAATTGGGAGAAGATGTGGGAAAGAGCCATTGGGATACCTGCGGGTGAAAGTGAATGGATGTGTCTGCTCTCTATTGTAACTCACAATTTTCTCTCGTCGATTTTCGGATTGACATCTCGCGCGGGCTATGCCACAATCGAAGCGGACAAATTCCCCACTTCTCTCTTCATTCCGCCCGTGGAGCTTTCCTATATGCCGATCTCTACACCCGAATGGGTGAAACACGCCGTTTTTTATCAGATTTTCCCCGACCGCTTTGCCCGCAGCCCGCGCACCCGCCCAGTTCCTGGGTCCCGTTTCAAAGCCTGGGGCGCGCCGCCCGCCGAACAGGGCTTTCAGGGCGGCGATCTGCGCGGCGTTGTAGACAAACTGGACTATTTGCAGGATTTGGGCATCAACGCCCTCTACCTCAACCCGATTTTTTCCTCTGCCTCCAACCACCGCTATCACACCTACGACTATTTCCAGGTCGATCCTCTGCTGGGAGGTAACGAAGCCTTTCGTGAATTATTGGACGCCGCCCACGCCCGCCAGATGCGTGTTGTGATCGACGGCGTTTTCAACCACGCCAGCCGGGGCTTTTGGGCCTTCCACCACATCCTGGAAACGGGCGGCAACTCCCCCTATTTGGACTGGTTTATCGTCCACGACTGGCCTCTGCGCCCCTACCAGCACGACGACGAGAACCCCATCAACTACGCGGCCTGGTGGGACATTCCCGCTCTACCCAAATTCAACATCGACAACCCCGGCGTGCGGGAGTATTTGCTGGACGTTTCCCGCCATTGGATCGACTTCGGCGCGGACGGTTGGCGGCTGGATGTACCGGAGGAGATATCCGACGCCGTCTTCTGGCAGAGCTTTCGCACAGTGACCAAAGCAGCCAACCCGGACGCCTATCTCACCGGCGAGGTGTGGCACAAGGCCACCGAATGGCTGCAAGGAGACCGCTTCGACGGCGTGATGAACTACGTCTTCAGCCGGACTGCGCTGGGCTTCTTTGCCCAGGAGACGCTCCAGACCGACTACCGGCCCGGCGGCTTTGCCCTGGAAGTGCTGGACGCGCCCGCCTTTGCCACCCGGCTGGAAACGATGCTCGCCGCCCACCCCTGGGAGATCACCCTGGCGCAACTGAATCTGCTGGACAGCCACGACACGGCCCGGGTGCTGTGGACTGTGCAGGGGGACGAGAGCGCGCTGCGTCTTGCCCTTCTGCTGCAAATGACCTTGCCCGGCGCGCCCTGCATCTATTATGGCAGCGAAATCGGCATGACCGGCGGCCACGATCCCGGCTGCCGGGCGGCCTTCCCCTGGGAGAACGAAAGTGATTGGAACGATTCCCTGCACGATTTTTATCGCCGGGCCATTGGGCTGCGCCATCGCTTCCCTGCTCTGCGCACAGGGCGCTTTGAACGCTTGTACGCGCAAAAAGATGTCTACGGATTTGCGCGAGATCTGCACAGCGAAGTTCTGATCGTTCTCTTCAACGCGGGCAGACAGGCAACCCACATCGATCTGCCCCTGGGAAAAAGCACGGGCAAGCAAGGGCATTTTGAAGCTGTCTGGAACCGGGGAAGCTATTTTGCCCAGGCAGGCGCTCTCCACGAAGTTGCTATTCCGGCCCGGGATGCGCTTGTCCTGCGCCGTGCAGCCGTGTAGATGAATTGTAGGACGGAATGGCATTCCGTCCGCTGTTATGTCAACTAGAAGTACCGTAGGGGCGCTGCTTG
>JACQGT010000273.1 GCA_016199425.1 Chloroflexota bacterium | reverse complement strand
TCACGCCCGGAAGCCAACAACATTCTGCTTTCCGTGCTGGAAGAGCGCATTCTGATCCTGCCCAACTCCACCCGCGGCGCCGGCTATATCAAAGTTCATCCCCAGTTCACGGTTCTGTTCACCAGCAACCCGGAAGAGTACGCCGGCACCCACGCCAGCCAGGATGCTCTGGCCGACCGTATGGTGACCATCGACCTGGACTTCTTCGACTACGAAACTGAAATAGACATTACGGCGGCGCGCTCTGGTTTGCCCCGGGAAGACGCCGTCCGCATCGTGGGGATTGTGCGGGATTGTCGCGCGTCGGGGGCCTATCAGCAGATCCCAACCCTGCGCGCCTGTATTATGCTGGCCAGCGTCATGGCCGATCAGAACCAGCGGCCCACTGTGGACAACCCGTTCTTCTTACAGATCTGTCTGGATATATTGGGAGGCAAGGCCGCGTTTATCGCGCCCAGCGACGAACGCTATACGCGCCAGCGCAAGATGATCGTCGATCTGATCGAGCATCATTGCTCTGGCAGGAGCGCAAATGGCAGTGTCGCCGGCGATGATGGGCAGTGGTCGCTGAACAGTCTTGTAGAGCCTATGCGAAAAGCGCCGGTTAAGGAGGCTGCAGCAGCGCTACACTCAAGCGTTTGAGTGTTCCTACAGTAGTTTCACTCGTTTGCGGAGAAAGGAGCGACCCATGCGTCCCAGAGGCATACAGGATGTGATATCCAGCAAGGGGTATTCGTCGACGCGACGAGGCTCGCGCGGCACGGTTCGGGTGCGGGGATTGCGGGATGCGTTGTCAGGGCAAAAAATGACGGATCGTTCGATGCCCGCCACCCATGCCCAGCGCCTCAGCGAGATCTCCTGGTTGGAGCGGGAGTCGGAACGGCTACAACGGGAAGCCAATATTATCGAGGCCAACATGCAGCGCATTCGCAACCGGCTGTCCGAAATAGCCGAACATCGGGAATCCTTGCTCGCCATTGTACGTGAAAGCCTGGGGATTGTCTCGGCGAGCGATCCAGGACCCGGTCGGGCCTCGGCATCCGACGACAACCGGTTGAGCGAGGCAGACAGCGGCTTCGAGATTGTGGCTATCGAGTATTGATAACCAGGAGGAGAGCCTTATGATCCCTATCCCCACCAGCCAAACCATGCGTACAAGTCGGCATATTCGCACAATGCGCTCGATCCCGACGAGCACCGGCCCGGCCCGGGAGCGCTGGCCGCGTCTGCGCCAGACGGAGCAAATCCAGCGCGCATACCATCGCCTGCAACAACAGCGGCGACGCCACTAGTGTCGTGTCAGCCGTCAATTGATAGAAACTCCGTAGGCGCTGCTTGCTGCGCCCGACGCACAGCGGGCGCAGCAAGCAGCGCCCCTACCTATCATTTCATGTTTGACGCATCCTAGGAGATTAGTATGACAGAAAAAAGGAGCGATCGACAACCTGAAGTCCGCATCGATCTCGGCCTGGGCGGCCTGTTCAAGGGAATTGGCAATCTGGTCGATCTGATTTCGGAGCTGAGCGAGGCCGGCGAAAACATCGCCAGCCGCAGCGGCGAGATCAAGTTCGGTGAGGGCAGCGAGTTGCGGGGCGTCTACGGCTTCACCGTGCGCACAGGCATTGGCGGCATCCCGCGCGTGGAATCGTTTGGCAACATCCGCGAGACAGACGAAGGGCCGGTGGTGGCCGAAACCCGCGAGCCGCTGGTTGACATCTTTGACGAAGGAGAGAGCATCCTGGTGGTGAGCGAACTGCCCGGTGTGGCTGCCGAAGAGATAAACATCTCTGCTCAGGGCGATGTTCTGGCCCTCACGACCAGCGGCAAGCACAAATATGCCAGGGAAGTGTTGTTGCCAGTCCCAGTGATCAGTGAGGAGATGATCACCACTTACAACAACGGCGTGCTTGAGGTTCGCCTGCGCAAAGCGCCGTCCTGAGTTTATCGAAGGGCCTAGCCAATAATCATGCCTACAGCCAGACGCGCCATCAAACACCTGAGCCTGCATCGCCTGAACGGGGTGGAGTTGCGCGTGGTTGCAGACATTGAAGAGGGCGTCCTGCCCCTGATCGAAGCCGAAAGCCGGGTGGTGCGCCGGTTGGCCCAGGAAGCCGGATGGCCGCATCGCACTGTAACCCTCTTTGTTCTGGCCGATCTGACGCCCCTGCACAGACAGTTGCAGGCGCTGGAACGCACACCGGTAGGCAGCCAGCCGGAGGAGTTCGGAGAGGATCTGCTCAAACGACCGGTGGTCAATGTCTACGATCTGGCAGCGCCGGCGGCTGCGCACGTCTTCGTCAATCAAGAGGCGATGGCGGCGGCCGGCTACTGGGAGGATGAACTGGCTATCCAGGGTTTGCTGGCCCACGAACATGCCCATCCCCTGGCCGAATCTGCGGCGGTGCGCCAGCTCCAACTGAAGCTGGTGTTGCGCCTGACCGTACCCTGGGCGGCCGCCCCCCAGCAGGCCGCAGAGTGGGCCAACCGGGCGCAGGCACAACTGGATAGGCTGGCCAGGCTGCTCTGTTTGACCGGGCCCCGGGAGGTCTTTACCAACGAAATTGCTCTGGCCGCCGGCTTTGTTCGACCGCTGTTGCACCTGAACCGGCAAAATGTACGCAATCTGGCGGCAGGCCTGGTCTATCGCCCGCTCCTACAGACCCAACTGGCCGCCGCCGTGGCCGCAGGTCATCTGAGCCGGGTGGGTGCCGCTGCACTGGCATTGATCGGCGACTTGCAAGGACATCTGCTGCTGGCCATGGAAATTGCGGCTTTCCAGCGTCAGGAGTGTCAGGCAGAGGCGGATGAATTGCTCTCCCAGTTGCAATCTGACGTCTTTCCCTCGCTCGACCCGGCGGTGGGCAAACTCTTCCAGCCCATATGCGCAGCGTATGTCCAGGTGTCTCCCAGGGCCTCAGCGCAGGAGATGGGGGAATGGGGACGTAAGCTTCTGGGATTGCTGGCCGCCAGTCTGGCGCAGAGATCTATGCACCTAACCTATCAGATCACTATTATCCATGAACAAGCATGAATAAGAAAGACGTGATCCATGAACAAGGATGACGCGACGACAAAAATGCAGCCTTCCATACCCTTACGTGTGGCCGAAGCCCAGGCCAGGGATGCCGGTCGCGGGATCGTCCGGCTGGATCCGGCCGATCTGGAACGCCTCGCCGCCAATATCGGCGATGTGATCCGCATTCAGGGCGAGAAAACCGCGGTTGCCAAAGCCATGCCGGCCTATCTGCCGGATCGAGGCAAAGGCATCATCCAGATCGACGGCATCAGCCGGGAAAACGCCGGCGCCGGGCTGGATGTGTCGGTGATCGTGCAGCGCTGTGGCTATCAACTGGCCCGCGCGGTCACCCTCACGCCCCTCAGCGGCGGTCGTACCCCCCACGGCCGCGGCCACGCTCAGTACATCGGTCGCTTGCTGGAGGGACGCCCCCTGATAGCCGGGGATCGGGTGCGCGTGGACCTGGTCGGCACCGGCGCGCAGGATTACAGGGTCAGCGGCGTTTCTCCTCAGGGTGTGGCGCTGGTGGGCGAGGGCACGAAGATTCATTTGCAGAGCGAAGGGGGAGAAGATCGCAAGCCCGTGGGGTTCACCTACGAGGATATTGGCGGTCTGCATCGGGAGATCCAGCGCATCCGCGAGATGATCGAACTGCCCCTGAAATACCCCGAAGTCTTCGAGCGACTGGGGATCGAAGCGCCTAAGGGCGTTCTCTTGAACGGCCCGCCCGGCTGCGGCAAGAC
>JACQGT010000272.1 GCA_016199425.1 Chloroflexota bacterium | reverse complement strand
TGTACGTTTTCTCGCTCATGCAGAGGGTGTATTTCACTTTTAGGGAATTGACGCTCCGGGCGAGTCCGTGACCCGTCGGTCGCCGGTCACGGACCGGCGAGGAGCAGTGATTTGTCCTAAAAGTGAAATACACCTGAAAAAAGGACACGGATTGACACGGATGGCACGGATTCACATGGATAAAATCTGTGTCTTCTGCCGGGTGCCCCCTGGGCGCTGCGTCCTGCTTTTCATTCCCCGTGGCGCACGACGGCGCATGAGGAACTGATTCTCAAGATGTTCGGCCGCTGGTGGGGCGGTAAATCGGAAACGTGAGCTGGTAAAAAACCTGCATGCCAGAAATTTGCGCGCAGGTCGCGCCCGACGCTACAATCGGAGGCATGGACAAAGTATACAACAGTGAAGGGATCGATACCCCGTGACCACACCTCGCACAGCCTCCATCGCCCGCGCCCAACAGATTCTCGGCGACCGCCCCCTCTTTCTGGACACGGAGACCACCGGCCTGGACCCACGCGCCGAGATTGTGGAGATTGCCCTCGTCGATCACGACGGCAGTCTGCTGCTGGAGAGTCTGGTCAAGCCCACCCGTCGTATCCCCTGGGACGCCACGCGGGTACACGGCATCAGCAACGAAATGGTGGCAGACGCGCCCACTTGGGCCGAACTGTGGCCGCAAGTGCAGGCGCTGCTCGCCGGGCGGCGGGTGGGCATCTACAACGCGGAGTTCGATCTGCGCATGATCCAGCAATCCCACGCCGCGCATCGGGTAAGCCACACGGCGGCGGGTTCAAATGCCTTTTGCATTATGAAACTCTATGCGGAATTCTTCGGGGAGCGGGGCAGCTACGGGGACTTCCGCTGGCAGAGCCTGGACAAAGCCGCCCGCCAGTGCGGGATCGACCTGCTCAACAGCCACCGGGCCGCGGCGGATGCGCGGTTGGCGCGGGCGGTGCTGGCGTATATGGCTGGCGGGGGTGGAATAGGGAATTAGCGACTGGTGAGACTCCCGGTCGCCAATCGCCAATCGCCAGTCGCCAGTCGCCTACCCCTCGTTCAGATTCGCCAGTCGATCCAGCACCAGCACCGCCACGAATCCCACAACTGCCAGCCCCAGGGCGATGACCACTTCGCTGTTGAAGGCCGCGGGCAGGACGTTGGCCTCTATCGTCGGTATCATCGCGCCGTGGCGGTCGGTGATGGAGGCGAGGACCTCTTTCCAGGGCCAGATTTTGCGCAGGCTGCCCACCATCAGCCCGGTGAGCAGGGCCACAGCCAGGTCGTGATAGCGTTTGAAGAGCCAGCCCAAGACTTGGGCAAAGCTGACGAGACCAATCACCGCGCCCGCTCCGACGATGGCAATCGTCACAAAATCTCGCTGGTTGACCGCGCCCAGCACAAATTGGTATTTGCCCAGCAGGACGAGGATAAACGAGCCGGAGATGCCGGGCAGAATCATCGCGCAGATGGCCAGCGCGCCGCTGAGAAAGAGAAACCAGGGGCTTTCTGGCGTCTGCAAAGGGACGAGACCCACGAGAATGTAGGCCCCCACCGCGCCCACAATCACTGCGCCGACGAGCAGAGGCGACCAACGGGGAATGCGTTTGCTCACAGTCCACACCGAGGCAAGCACCAGCCCGAAGAAGAAGCTCCACAGATAGACCGGCTGGTTGACCAGCAGCCATTCCAGTCCTTTCGCCAGGGAGAACACGGCCAGGAGAATACCGGCAAAGAGGGCGACGAGAAAGCCAGCGTTGACTGCTCTCAATGCTTCGCCGATACGCAGGCCGAGCAGTGCCTTCCAAAAGGGAGGGCGAGCCGCAGCGCGAATACTCTGGATCAGCTCTTCGTAGATGCCCAGGATAAAGGCCATTGTGCCGCCGGAGACGCCGGGGACCACATCCGCCGCCCCCATCAAAAAACCCCGGGCCGCCAGCCCCGCGTACTCGCCGAGTGTGCGTGATTTGTCCAACACCACTTCCTCATTTGTCTTGCTGCCGTGTGCCATTTTCTACACCTGTCTGTTGGATACTCAACCCATTGTCCCTATTTGCGCTTCTTTGCAGTTCAAGCCTCTGCTTTGCTCCCTTTGCCAGCAGACAAGTATAGCAGAGCGTGACCGCCTATTCCCCTTCTTCTACAAACCGCTCTGCATAGACGCCCCGGTATTGCGGCGGCAACATTCGGGCCATAGTCATCATCAGAACGTCTGTGCGGGCGTCCAAATCCGCTGCGCGGTACCTGCCCGGCGGCAGGTGAATCACTTCGCCAAAGCGTACTGTAATGGGAACCCGGCGCAGACGCAGCCAACAGGCAAAAGCCTTCTCCTGCCCAAAGGCAACCACCGGCAGAATCGGCGCGTTGCCGCGAAGCGCCAGATAGACAACCCCCGTGCGCCCCTTCTGCAATCCACCCGTGCGGCTGCGCGTCCCTTCTGGGGCCAGCCCCAACACACCGCCCGCCTTCAGTACATCCAACGCCAGCCCCAACGCTCTGCGGTCCGGCTCGCCCCGGTGGACGTAGATAGCGTCGCCAAAGAAGCTGAGCAACCAGCCGAGGATAGGGAAGTTCTGCCATTTGTCCGCGGCGAAGACGACTGTGCGCCGGGGCAGGTAGGCGAAGATCACCGGAAGATCAAACAGATGGATGTGGTTGGGGGCCAACACAAACGGGCCAGTAGCCGGGATATTCTCCTCTCCTTCCACCTGCACGCGCGCCAGCAGACGGCTAAGCAGCAGCACAAAGTTCCGAAAGACAGCCTGCCGTCGAGTCCACTGGGAGTAGTCGATCTGCGTGTAATCGGTTGGGTTGGGCATAGCGTAAGGATTTTAATGTAGTAACTGTTCAGTCCATCAAAAGCGGACGCAGATTAAAAAAATGAAACAAAGATCAGCGCAGATCAATTCAGATCATGAAAATCTGCGTCCCTATCTTCTGGCTGAGCAGGTAGTTGGTGTGAAAACTACGGGTTGGTGGCCGAACGGCGACGCCCCTGGGCCACAGCAGCAATGCGGGTCACCGGGCCACCCACGGGCGCAAGTACAATGCTGAAGGTCGTGCTGCCGCCGGGAGATACGACGTTGTGTTCCGGAGGGACTTTGCGCATAGCCACCACCCGGTCCAGGGGATCGTAGGCGGTCAGGATGACCTGCACGCTGACTGCGTCCTCCGGGCCGACGTTGCGCACTGTGCCGGTAACGGTGTAGGCAGCGTAGCGTTCCCCTTCGCTCTCCACATTTTCCACCACCAGGTCCCGGTAATAGCTGCCCACGTAGGCGGGAACAGCGTTCAGGGGAAAGGTGATGTAGTGGTCGAAATTGCCCGGCGCGCTGCCAAAGAGCAGGGCAAAGGGGGCAACGTCGTTTACTTCCAGAAGATCGAGGGCCACCATCCCGGATGCCCGAGCGATCTCCCCATCGGACTTGTCGAGCAGGGCCACGCCGACCCGCACCTGTTCCAACGGCTGGCCGCTGCTGTTCTGCACTTCGCCCAACACCCAGAGACCGCCGATGGCCGTCTCGCTGAAGTGGACGTTTTGCACAGTAATGGGCAGAGCCGTGGGCGTGGGCGTGGCGTTGGCCGGGTCGTCTTCCTCGTCTTCGGGGAGAGGGATGACCAGTTGCTGGCCGATTTGCAGGGTGCGCGGGTCGAGAATGCCGTTGGCGTCCTGGATGGCCGCCACTGTCACGCCGTAACGTTGAGCTACACCGAGCAGGCTGTCCCCCGGTTTAATCGTGTAAAAAATGGGCGTGGGCGTCACCGTC
>JACQGT010000271.1 GCA_016199425.1 Chloroflexota bacterium | reverse complement strand
TCCGATTGAGGTGCCATTTGGCACTATATAGACTTTTCGGAAAAAGTCGAACTTCTGATTCTGATCGTTCATCTGGAGGCGACAATGCCCACTCCCTTTCCCGGAATGGACCCCTATTTGGAGCAATACGGCATCTGGAATCAAATACAGATCGATTTGATTGTCCAGATTCAGTACTATCTGGCGCGCTTGTTGCGTCCGAAATATGTCGTCGCTATCGGGATGCGCACGTTTTTTACCGATCTTTCGCGTGACGAAGAAAAAGAACGTTACCTGGAAGTGCGGGATCGGGCAAGTGGTGAGGCGATTACTGTTATCGAAATCCTCTCCCTCGTCAACAAAACGAGCCGTCGTCGCCGCTATTTGAGGAAACGGCGAAAGATTCTGGGCAGCGAGACAAATCTGGTTGAGATCGATCTGTTGCGCGCTGGCGCTTTGACAGCGCGACCGCGGCCTGGGCCGTCGGGCTGTTTGCGGAGGTGTCGGGGGGATACGAACACGGATAACGGAATTTACGGATTTGTCGGCATGTCCCCAGTCGCCAATCCCCAGTCGCCAATCCCCAGTCGCCAATCCCTCTTACCCACTCGCCCCCCTGGCCCGCTGTTTGGCCCAGGCGCGCAGACCGGCGATCTCCTCTTCCATCATCGTACTCAGTGGAATCGTCTCGTTCAGCACAGTCAGCAGATCGTCCATTGTCAGCGGGCGGTTCTGGTCAAAGGCGTCGTAGAGCGCGGCGATAATCGCCTGCTCGATCTCCGCGCCGGACAGCCCGTCCGAGGCCATGGCCAGGGAATTCAGGTCGAAGTCGTCCGGGTTGCGGTTGCGTTTGAGCAGATGGATGCGCCAGATGTCCGTGCGTTCGCTGGCGTCGGGCAGGTCCACAAAGAAAATCTCATCGAAGCGCCCTTTGCGCACCAGTTCCGGCGGCAGGTGGTGAACGGCGTTGGCCGTAGCGATCACAAAAACGGGGGCCTGCTTCTCTTGCAGCCAGGTGATAAAGCTGCCAAAGACCCGGGCCGCCGTGCCGGCGTCGCTGATGTGGCTGCTGTCCACGCCGGAGAAGCCTTTTTCGATCTCATCCACCCAGAGCACCACCGGGGCCACCGACTCCGCCACCCGGATGGCGCTGCGCAGATTCTCCTCGCTGGAGCCGACGAGAGAGGCGAAGAGCGCGCCCACATCCAGCCGGAGCAGAGGCAGCCGCCAGGCGTTGGCCACCGACTTCGCCACCAGCGACTTACCGCAGCCCTGCACGCCCACCAGCAGAATCCCTTTCGGTTCGGGCAGGCCAAAGGCCCGAGCCGAATCGCTGAAGGCGCGCACCCGTTTGCGCAGCCACTCCTTCAACGTAGCCAACCCGCCCACGTCGTCCAGCCGGTCACTACCTGCGTAGTATTCCAGTAGACCGCTCTTGCGGATGATCTGGCGTTTCTCCGCGCTCACTGCTTCGATGGCGTGGCCGTCCAGCCGCCCGTTGGCTTCGATGATCGCTTTGGCGATGGCGTTGGAGGCTTCTGTGCTGGTCAGCCCCAGGCAGGCCCGCACCAATTGATCCCGCTCGCGCCGGTTCAAGTCGATAGCGATCTGCTCATTCTGCCCCGCGCTCTTTTCGATCCCCCGCAGCAGCCCGTCGATCTCCTCGGCGGAGGGCAGGGCAAAATCGACGACGGTAATCTCCTTCTCCAATTCGCGAGGAATCTTCAGCACCGGCCCCAGGAGCAGAATCGTCTTCTGGCTCTGTTGCAGGGCAAAGGCCACCTCGCGCAGACGGCGCACGACGGCGATGTCTTTGAGGAAGGGGTGAAAATCGCGCAGCACCCAAATCCCCGCATCGCCCTCCTCCAGAATAGCGTTGAGCACCGCCTGGGGTTCCCGCCGCCCCCGATCCTCCCGGCCCGGCAGCGCGGGGTTTGTCTCGCCGGTAGTCACGCTCCAATGAAAGAGGCGACGGCGCAGAGCGATTGCCAGCTTTTCAATTTCACCCAGCGCTCGCTTCTCCTCCGGCGTGACAATCCAGAGCAGGGGGTAGCGGGCACGGATGTAAACTTCCAGTTCTTTACGCATTTTTGGAGGTTAGCCACGGATGAACACTGATGAACGCTGATAAACACGGATAAAAGCTACTGGGTGGCAGACCGCAGACGACGGACCGCCGACTGCAGGAAGCAGATCGCACAGCCGCGGTCCGCCGTCTGTGGTCTGCGGTCTTAACGCAGTTTCGCCGAGTAGGGGAAGACGTTCCATTTCTGAATTTCCTCCCCGTTGACGTAGACCCGCGTGGATGACCAGTTCTCCACGTAGGCCCACAGCCGCCAAAAGTGGCGCATGTGGCGCTTGCGAAAGCGGACGCGGTGGATCAGTTGGCGGGTTTCGTCCATCAACAATTGATAGCCCGTCTGTTTGCGCGCCAGATGAGTCACGTAATCGTAATGCTGGGATCGGCTGTTGCCAAATTCCAGGATCAGATACCACTCGGTTTGTGGCGCGGCGGCTACATCCGCCGGGGCCGAGCCGTCCGCTTCTGGATGGGGCTGGGCTGCGGCCACCGGCAGCCCAGCAAAGATATCCGCCAGGCGCGGCTCCAGGGCCGCGCGCAGGTTGAACTGGGGAAGGAGCAGACGGACATTGCGGTGGACAGAGTGCCAGGGCAGCCACTCACCTGCCCTTTCCACACCTTGCGTATCTTCTTTTCCGTCCGTTCCAGTGGGGGATGCCCGGCTTTGGGCCAGCGCCCAGGCCAACGCGTCCGCGCCCAGGGTGCTGGCCAGGGAACTGATGCGCAATTGCAGAAGCCCGCCGTCGTTCTCTGGGTCGAAGCTGTCGAGGGCCGGCGCGTGCAGATTCCAGCCCCGGGCCAGGGCAACAGCACAGGCGGCGTCCAACGGTTCGCCCAGATGGGCCAACCAGCCGGCTGCCACCGTCAGCGCCGCGAGGGAGAGCCGCCCCTGGCTGATGGCCTGGGCGATCAGCGCTCCGTCCTGGGCCAGCCACGCGGCCAGCAGCGCGGTCTGGGCCAGCGCGCTCTCTGCCCGCCAGCCGCCGGCGGTGAGAAGGGAAAAAAGCTCGATGGTGGCCCCGGCCCGCCGTTCTTCCTCAAAGAGCGCGGTTTCCAGCCAGGCCAGATAGAGGCGGCGAAACGCCACCGGTGCGGCCACCTCCGGGGCTGTCAGCCAATTGGCAAAACGGCGGCGCTGCATCGGATTCATCCCTGCGTAGCTGGTGTGGGGCAGGGGATCGGCCACCGCCGCGTCGTCCCGGGCCAGGGGCAAACCGGCATCTATTTGCGCGTAGTCATCGTTGCGTGTGTGCAATGGATGGGACAGCAGGCTAAAACGCACGTCTTCCCGTTGGGATGCCGCGGCCACCACCGCGCCCGCGCTGGCGTCGCGCCCGGCTATGCGGACGTGTGGGTTGCAGTGACGGGACCAGAATTCCTGCGTCTGGTCGATGGATGTGCTTGGCGCTGCGGGCATAGGGCATTCTCACCGAATCGTGTATACTCAGTAGACCGCAGACGACAGACGGCGGACCGCAGATAACCCCTCCACCTGTTGCGGTCTACTGATACTGGCTCTGATAATAGCATACGCTTCTTTGCCCTGTCTATTGACTGGCATAGAAGCTGCAAGTTCCTGTATACTCAGTAGACCGCAACGGGTAAAGAGGTTATCTGTGGTCCGCCGTCCGTCGTCTGCGGTCTACTGATACTGGCCGTAGAGCCATCGTCCGCCATCGCGTTTGTAGCAAAGGAGCCGGCAATGCGAGTCGAAAAGGGTGTTTTGGTTGCGTTGGGGTACGGCAAATACTTCCGGGCTGACAGCATTGTCGGTATGGAGCCGGTGGAGGAGGGGCGGGGGCCAGGCCGCCGTACACTGGTGTATGTACAGGGGCTGAGTCAACCGGTTGTCGCTTCGCGTTCCGAGGGCGCGATTCTGCGGGATATGACCGATGTACCCAAAGAGATCACCCGTGTCCAGGAACAGCAGCAGATTCTGAGCGATATTCTCGATACGATTTCGGATATCGATCCCGTGATGCGTAAGATCATTCGCGAGCAGGGCAGTTGGAATTTGGATCGCTTGGAAGAAAGAATCAAAGATTTGTTGGTCCCTGAGAACAGCGAGTCTCTGTAACCAGACGCTATCAGAAGTTCGACTTTTGGCAAAAGTCTATATAGTGCCAAATGGCACCTCAATCGGAGTATAATGTACATACGAGAAGGAGGTGTCAAATGGAAGAACAGATGGTCGTCAGACAGGCG
>JACQGT010000270.1 GCA_016199425.1 Chloroflexota bacterium | reverse complement strand
TATCTACACAGCCAGGGGAAGAGGGGACGCAGATTTTCATGATTTGGTTTGATCAGCGCTAATCTTCGTTTCAATCTTTTTGATCTGCGTCCCCCTCTGATTGGCTAAGTAGTTAACATCAACCTCAATCATTTTGGCAGCATCTCCGCCGCGAGACAGCCAAGAAGGGTTCCGGTTTCTATGGCGAAACGCAGGAAGCAACAACAAGAAGCAGCAAAGGTAGAAACCCCCAAGGCAGCCCGCCTGCGCGCCCGGGACTGGGAGCACAACAAGCGGGTGCTGATGTACGTCGTCCCCGCGGTGGCATTGGCTCTCCTGCTTGTCATCGGCGGCGCTGTGAATGAACTGCTCATCAAGCCGGGCAGCGTTTTGGCCAAAGTGGAAGATAAGCCGATTATTACCCGCGACTTCTGGAAGCGGGCCAGGTTGCAGCAGGCCCAGTTGCAGGAGCAGCTATTTCAGTATCAACTCTTCTCCCAGCAATTCGGCGGCCAAGATTTCTTTGCTACGCAGATTGCCCAACTCCAGGCCACCCTCGCCAGTCCTATTTCGTTGGGCACGCAAGTGATCAACGGGATGATCGACGAGGAAGTCATCGCACTGCGCGCCGCGGAGATGGGCGTTGTGGTGAGCGATGAGGAGGTGGACGAAGCGCTGCGCGAAGAGATTGCGGCCCGCCAGGGCGCGCTGACCGCGCCCCAGGCCACGTCTACCGCCGAAGCAGCCACCGAAGCTACGGCCACGGCTGCTTCCTTCACACCCACGCCCACGCCCACGGCCACTGCCGAGCCGGCAGTGGCCGCCAGCGAAGGCGTGACCGAGACGGCCAATGCCGAGGCGATTCCGACCGAAGAGGTCCCCACCCCCGAACCACCCATCATTCTGGACGACACCCTTTACCAGGAGGGGTTGACCGCCCGCGCCGACCAGTTAAAAGAGGCCGGCATGAGTCTGGCCGAATATCGGGAGGTGTTACGGGTGCAGTTGTTGCGGGAGAAGATGCAGGATGTCACCGGCGACGAGCGGGTGACACCCACAGAAGAGCAGGCCAATGCCCGTCACATTCTGATCCGCATCGACCCGCCTGCCATCGACGAGACTTCTTCGATCAGCGACACGGGTGAATTGACCGCTACTGTGGAGAGCGTCGCGCCGGATGTGGCGGCGAGCGCAGCCCTGACCGATACCGGCGTTCTCAGTGAAACCCTTGCTCTGGTAGACGACGGCATTATGACCGAAGCCGAGGCGTTGGCCCTGGCAACCGAGATTCGCCAGCGCATTCTGGATGGGGAAGATTTCGCGGCCCTGGCGGCTGAATACAGCGACGATACCGGCAGCGGGGCCAATGGCGGTGATCTGGGCTGGGCCCGGCGAGGGGCCTACGTCCCCGAATTCGACGAGACGGTCTTCTCCCTGCCCATCGGCGAGACCAGCGAACTGGTCAAGACCCAATTCGGCTATCACATTATTCAGGTAATCGAGCGGGACGCCAACCGGCCCAAAGACGAGAATACTCTGGCCCAGGAGAAGGCCCAGGCCTTCCAGACCTGGCTTCAGGAGCAGATTCTGGCCACAAAGATCGATCGCCCGGAAGACCTGCTCTCGAAACTGCCGGCTGGGTTGGGGCAGTAGTAGGAAAGAAGAAACGTGAAACGTGAAATAGGCCGGATGATCTCACGTTTTACGTTTCGGGTGGGTTGAGTAACAAGAAAAAAAGGGACGGGACACTGAACAGTGTCCCGTCCCTTTTTTCTGTTTTACGCCCATATATCTCGTACCGCAAACAGATTGACGGCTATGCGTTCATCGCAAATGACCGCGAATGAAAGGATAACGCGAATGGTTGGTCTGTTGGGATTGTGGAGGGACATCCCCCTACACGTCAACTATTCGCGTCATCCTCCTATTCGCGGTCATTTGGCTGTCGGCTACGCCACCTTACGCAATACGCAATACGCTACCCCTCCACCAGCCCGATGTGCCGCCGAATCTCCGTGGCAATGGCCCCGAACTTCTCACCGCCCATCACCGCCAGACTGCGCGGGCGGGGCAGATCTACGGCAATGCGGGCCAGGATGCGCCCCGGCTGCTCCCCCAACACCAGCACCCGATCCGCCAGGAAGACCGCTTCGTTGATGCTATGCGTCACCATCACAACTGTCTGCTTCTGGGCGGTCTGAATACGCAGCAGTTCCAGATTCAGCCGCTCCCGGGTCAGCGCGTCCAGCGCGCCAAAGGGTTCGTCCAGCAGCAGCAGGCGGGGATGGCGCACCAGCGCCCGCGCCAATACCAGCCGCTGGGCCATGCCGCCGGAAAGCTGGGCGGGATAGGCGTCGGCAAAGTCGGCCAGCCCCACCAATTCCAGCAAAGAGAGCGCCTGGCTGCGTTGGGCCGGACCGATGGGGCCGAGCAATTCAAGCGGCAGCAGCACATTCTCCAGCGCGGTGCGCCAGGGCATCAGGTTCGTCTTCTGAAAGACAAAACCGATCTCCGGGTGTGGCTGCGTGGAGAGCGCGCCGTCCAGCCAGACCTGGCCTGTGCTGGGCCGCAGCAGACTGCCGATGATGCGCAGGAGGGTGCTTTTGCCGCTGCCGCTGATGCCCACAATGCAGACAAACTCGCCGTCGGCCACGTGAAATGTGACCGGGGCCAGGGCTGGGACGGTCTCCGGCCCGCCTGTGTAGGCGTGGCTGACCTTCTCGACCCGCAGCAGCGGCGGGGATTGTTGGATCACAGGCTCCTATTCTCCCGGCAGATAGTCGTTGGTGAAGAGTGCGCTGCTCTCCACCACCCGGTCCACCAGACCGATGCGAGCGAGCAGTTCCGCCGCAGCCTGCCAATCTGCGGGGTCGGTTGCGCCGGGTCTCTGGCCGGGCTGAGGCGTCCAATAGGCCAGGGATGCGTCGAAGACGGCCCGATTGGCGTCCCGGTTCTCGCCCCCGGCCTCGGGCACAAATTGGAGGGCAATCTCAAACACCTCATCCGGGTTTTGCAGGGTGTAGGCGATGGCCTTGAGGCTGGCTCGTATCATTGCTCGCACCAATTCCGGCTCATTCGTCAACGTGCGCTCATTTGTTACCAACCCGTTGGCCGGGATGCGCAGGTATTTGTCCAGGGCGATTTGGGTCGTTTCTATCCCTTCCGCGGCCAGCACAACCGGCCCGTTGACCGCATAATCCGCCGCCGCGTCCACCAACCCTTCGCTCACCGCGGCGGCCTGGGTAAAGCCGATACTCTCCATTTGGATGTCACTCTCGGAGAGACTGGCGATGTCGAGCAGGGCGCGCAGGGCAATGTACGTTGCGCCGAAGGGTCCCGGCACGCCGACCCGCTTGCCCGCCAGGTCTGCCGGTTCGACGATCCCGGCTTCGGTCCTGGCGAAAATTGTCACCGGGTATTGGGTATACCAGTTCATCACATATTTGACGGGCAGCCCTTGCGCCTGGCCAAGCACCAGTTGATCGCTGCTGCCAATCATAAATTGCAGGGCGTCGGTCCCCACCAGCTTGAGATAGTCGTTCTCGAAGCCGTAGTCCAGGGTCAGGTCGATGCCTTCCTCCGCAAAAAAGCCTTTGTCAATACCCACGTAGAAGGGCGCAAACTGGACATTGGGGATGAATCCCACGCCCAATTTGATGGCGCGCAGGCTGTCCTGGCTTTCAGTCGAGGCTATGGGTCCGATTCCCGGCGCGACGGGTGTGCAGGCGGCCAGGAGGAGAGAGAGAATTAGGAAGAGAGAGAGGCGGTGCATAGGATTCCTTTTGGGTAGGGATTGGAGATTAGTGATTAGCGACTGGGAATCGGCGACTGGCGACTGGCGATCAGCGACTAACGAGCGATCCTTGCCCGTTCGCCAGTCGCCGTTCGCTGTTCTCCAGTCGCTATTGTCGCCAGCGCAGACAGTAGCTTTCCAGGGCCGAGACCGCGGCGTAGAGGGTTTGGGCGATGACGACGAGGGCGAGCACAGCCACAAAAATCATTGCTGTGTCCAGCACGCCCCGGCCCAGGTTGATGAGAAAACCCAGCCCCACATCCGCGCCCACAAATTCGCCTACCACCGCGCCGACGACGGCCAGAATCACACTCAGCTTCAACCCGCCAAAGATGACCGGCAGGGCGGCGGGCAGTTCCAGCTTGAAAAAGAGTTGGCTGCGGGTGGCGCGCAAAGAACGCATCAGATCGTGCAAGTCTTTGTCCACGCCGCGGATGCCGACAATTGTGCTGACCAGTGAAGGAAAGAAGACGATAATTCCCGTAATCAGCACTTTGCTGACCAGCCCGTTGCCAAACCAGATGACCAACAGAGGCGCAATTGCCACCACCGGCACCGTCTGGCTGGCGACAATGTAGGGCGAGACCAGGCGGTCCAATGCCGGGCTTTTGCCCAGCAGATAGCCGAGGAGCAGGGCCAACCCCACGCCGAGCAGCAACCCCAGAACGATCTCTAGCAACGTCACCTGGGCGTGTCTCCAGAGCGTTCCGTTAAGCGCTAGCGTCAACGTTTTGCGGCCTACAGCCAAGGGGCCGGGCAGGATAAAAGCCGGGTATTCCTGCCAGCGCACCAGCCCCTCCCACAGCAGCAGAATGCTCGCCACAACGAAGGGAAAAGTAGCCGCAGCAGGATAGCTGGCGAAGCGGCGTAGCAGACCGGGTGGCGGGTGTGCGCCCGATCCGGTCTCCGCTTTCATCTTTGGATTTCTTGCCAGAATTGTTCCTTCAGCCATGCGGCTCTCCGTCTATTCAATCATATTTGCTCAGGCCACGAAACCCATTCCGGGAATCGACCAGACCAATACGGGAACTTCCAGGCAGATACTGGTCGATTCCCGGAATGAGGCTGAGCGGTTATTGCCAATCAAAAACCCCGAAACAGCGAACTGCTTCGGGGCAATGCGGGCATTGACAAAGTACACAGGGCGCGTGGCGCGCCTGCGCGATAGATCCACTGGCTACTGCTCGTCATAAAAAAGCACCCCAGAGAACAAACGGTTCTCCGGGGTGCGGCGTGCAAAAATAGCCTGTGCCGGGACAGCCGTCAACACCGCGCGCTCTCCCTGCACTGGATCGCACCTTCTCTCATCCGGACTATACCGTCGGCGTCGGACTTGCACCGAACTCCTGCCTAGCGGCTCACGGGCTTTCCAGCCTGGCTGGATTACCGTCGATCGGGAATTGGAGTCGCCCCCTCACCC
>JACQGT010000269.1 GCA_016199425.1 Chloroflexota bacterium | reverse complement strand
TGACCCGGCGGCGTCTGGTGTGCGTCGACCGCCGATCACGGACCGGCGGAGAGCAGGAACCACACAGATATTTCCGCCGGGCTGCAGTAGTTACGTCCCGCTTCTGGCCGAACCGGTACATGCACCGCGCACCATTACATCCATCAGCCTATTGTAGCACGGAAAGCGCCGCCTTTTCCCTGGCCACATGACTATCTTTTCCTCGCCCCTTGACCGAAGCGCACTTTCCCGAAATCTGCTATAATCAATCCACCTGCTGCGCGCCTGACCCTAGCCAGGCCGTATACACTCGATCGGACAGACGCCATGCGCATCCTCACCGTTACCCAGGGCGAATATGGCAACCGCATCACAGCCAACATTCAGCGCCATTGCCCGGCTGACTGGACAGTCGAAAGTTGGGTCGCACCCCGGGTATTGCCGCCAGTGATCGACTATCCCGAAGAATATCTGCCTGCCTGGCTGCCCCCGGCGGATCTGCTTCTTTCCCTGGGCGAGCATCCCGGCATTGCGGAATTTCTGCCCGACATTGCGCAGATGACCGGGGCGAAGGCCGTGCTGGCCCCCATCGACAACGTGCAATGGATGCCGCCGGGGTTGATGCGCCAGTTGACCGGTTGGCTGGCGGAACTGAACGTGCCGGTCATCTTCCCCAAACCCTTCTGCACCCTGACCGAGCGGACGTACAACGCCAACCGCCTTCAGGTCGAGTACGATGCGCCGCTGGTGGCCGAATTTGCCCGCCATTTTGGCCGCCCAACGCTGAATATCAGCGTGGACGAAGCGACAAAGTGTATCGTTGACGTCGCGGTGGAGCGGGATGCCGCGTGCGGCTGTGCCCGCCACGTGGCCGGGGGGCTGGTGGGCGTTTCGGTGGAAGAGGCCGGGTACGCGGCCGGGATGCTCCACCACCACTACCCCTGTCTGGCTGCAATGGCCATGGACCCGGATTACAACGACACTCTCTTGCACGTTTCGGGACACATTCTGCGGGATGAAACCGCCGGCCAGGTCAAGCCTTTCAAAGAGCTACCGATCTATTTGCGACCCCAATAATCAGGGGCGTAGAAGTTCGACTGTTGCCAAACGTCGAACTTCTACGGATGAGGAGGATGCCTGTGCCTCTCTCCCTCCTATCTGAGTTGTTACAGAACAGCGCCGACGGCGCTTATGTGGTGGACAACGAGCAGCGGGTTGTGGCCTGGAACACGGCCGCCCAGGAGATGCTGGGCTATACGGCCCAGGAGATCGTGGGTCGCCGCTGCTTCAATATGCTCAGCGGGCGGGACGACGGCGGCTGCCTGATCTGCCGGCGCGACTGCGCAGCCATCACCGCCAGCCGCCGGGGGGAAGCGTCGGTCAGCTTCGACGCCCAGGTGCGTCGCCAGGATGGGCAGACCCAATGGGTCAACATCAGCATCATTCCTGTCACCCAGGACGACGCGAGACCCCTGGCTGTGGTGCATCTCTTCCGGGACATCAGCGTCCAAAAGGAGACAGAAACCTTTGCCGCCGAAGTGATCGCCCGCGCCCGCCAGCTCAAACTACAGCCGGCCACAGCGACCCACCGGGCCGAGAGCGTAACCCAGCCCGAAGCGTTGACCCTGCGCGAATATCAGGTGCTGGCCCTGCTCGCCCAGGGCGCAAGCACGGCCCACATTGCCGCAGAGATGGTGATCAGCGAATCGACCGTGCGCAACCACATCCAACACATCCTGCACAAACTGGGCGTCCACAGCCGTCTGGAAGCCGTGGCCTTTGCCCGGGAAAACCATCTGTTGGAGTGACGGAATGCAGAGTGCGGAGTGCGGAATACAGCCGGTCGGACTGACAATCCGACCTACGACGGCGATTTTCAGAATAGGCAGCCAACCGTATGATCCCAGGGGCGCAACCTACAGTCTATTACGTCAACAGCGCGGATGGCTGGCAAGCAATCGACGGGGCCGTTATCGAAGAGCGGACGGTCTGTCTCTACGTCAACGGCCAGGAGTTGGCTTCTTTCCTCTGCTCGCCGGTGGATTTGGATGCCCTGGCTCTGGGCTTTCTGCGCACCGAAGGCGTTATCGGCGGGTTGGGGGATGTGGCGCTGCTGGAACGTGCCCACCAGGACGCCTGCGTCGATGTCTGGCTGCACGGGGAATTCCGGCAACCGGGGCGCAGGATCCGCACCTCCGGCTGCGGCAACGGCGTCACCTTCGACGATCTCTCCCAGAGGGCTTTCCACATTCCCCTGGGGAAAACGGTCACGGCCCAACAGGTGATCGGCCGCTATCTGGAACTGCGGGCTGCGGAGACTCTCTATCCTATCACCCGGGGCGTCCACGCCTCTGCGCTCTGCACGCCGGACAGCCTGCGTTTCATCGCCGAAGATGTGGGCCGCCACAACACCGTCGACAAACTGTGGGGCAAGGCGATGCTGGCCGGGGCCGAGACCGCTGGCTCGCTGCTCGTAACCACCGGGCGCATCAGCTCCGAGATGCTGGGCAAGGCCGCCAAAATGCAGATACCGCTGGTGATCTCCCGCACTTCGCCCACCAGCCGCACGGTTGAATTGGCCCGGGCCTGGAACATCACAATCGTCGGCTATGTGCGACCGACCAGTATGCGAGTGTATACGATACCGGAGCGGGTTCGGAGTTGAGATGGTGAGATGATGAGGGATTGAGCCGCAGGAACCTCATCATCTCAGAATCCCATCATCTCCCCAGTCTGAAAGGCAAATGACAATGGCATCAGACAAAAGCGATCCCCTGCGCAAATACGTCTACCGGGGCGATCCCCTGGCGGAACCGCCGCCCCCGGAACTGAGCGCTATCTTCACACGGCATCGGGGCGCGCCGGACGCGCTCATCACCGTTCTGGAGGATATCCAGCGCCAGTACGGCTATCTGGGCCAGAACCACCTGCAATACCTGGCCCGGCAACTCAACTTTCCCCTGGCCCGGGTCTACGGCGTTGTCACCTTCTACAATCTCTTCCGCCTGGACCCGCCGGGCAAACACCAGATTCGGGTCTGCCGGGGCACAGCCTGCCACGTCAACCACTCCGCCGCCATCCTGTCCCATCTGGAAAACGCGCTGGGCATCGGCGTGGACGAGACCACCCCCGACGGCGAATTTACCCTGCAAACTGTGGCCTGTGTGGGTGCGTGCAGCCTGGCCCCGGTGCTGGTCGTGGACGAGCATACCTACGGACGCATGACGCCGGATGCGGCCTGGCGCACTCTCACTGCTCTGGACGAAAGGGAGGCGGCGGCATGAAAACGACGATCCGCGTGGGGCTTTCCACCTGTGGCCTGGCTGCCGGGGCCCGGGCCACCTACGACGCCCTGGCCGGGCAGATTCAGCGGGAGCAACTGCCCATCACTCTGCAACGGACCGGCTGTCTGGGCGCGTGCCACCGGGAGCCGCTGGTGGAGGTTATCGACGCGGGCGGCTGCAGCCTCTACGGCCCGGTGACGCCCGCCGAGACCGGCGCGCTGTTGGCCCGCCACCTGACAGCCAGCCCTGGCCCTGCCACCCCGGAATGGACGGTCAGCCAGCGGACCGACCGCAGCGACTACCCCTTCCTGGGCCGCCAGGTCAAAGTCACCACCCAACTGTGCGGCGTCATCGACCCCCACTCTCTGGACGACTATCTGGCCCACGACGGCTACCGGGCTTTGCGCCAGGCCCTGCAAATGTCGCCGGAAGCCATCCTCCAGGCCGTCACCGATTCCCACCTGCGCGGGCGGGGCGGCGCGGGCTTCCCCACCGGGCTGAAGTGGTCCATCGGGCGCAAGCAGCCGGGGCAGCGCAAGTTCATCATCTGCAACGCCGACGAGGGCGATCCCGGCGCATTTATGGACCGCACGATGATTGAGGGCGATCCCCACCGGGTATTGGAGGGAATGCTCATCGCAGCCCGGGCCATCGGCGCCCGCACAGGCTACATTTACATCCGGGCCGAATACCCCCTGGCCGTGAAAGCCTTGCACGAGGCCATCGCACAGGCCCGGGCCTACGGCGTCGTGGGCAAGAACATCCTGGGCAGCGGGATGGACTTCGAGTTTGTCATCAAAGAAGGGGCCGGGGCTTTTGTCTGCGGTGAAGAGACCGCGCTGATGCGCTCCATCGAAGGCTACCGGGGGATGCCGACGATGCGCCCGCCCTATCCCGCCGAGAGTGGGCTGTGGGGCGCGCCCACGAATATCAACAATGTAGAGACCTACGCCAGCGTGCCCAGCATTCTGCTCAACGGGCCGGGCTGGTTCGCCGGGATGGGCACAGTGGCCTCCGGGGGCAAGAGCGGCGGTACCAAAGCCTTTGCCCTGGCCGGGGCCATCCGCAACTCCGGGCTGGTGGAGATACCCATCGGCCTGAGCCTGCGCGAGATGATCTACGACATCGGCGGCGGCTGCCGGGACGGGCGGGCCTTCAAAGCCGTGCAGTTGGGCGGACCCTCCGGCGGCTGCATCCCCGAAAGTCTGCTGGACACCCCCGTCGACTACGAAAACCTGCGCGCCACCGGAGCCATTATGGGGTCCGGCGGGATGATTGTGGTCGACGAGACGACCTGTATGGTGGACATCGCCCGCTATTTTCTCACCTTCACCCAGGACGAATCCTGCGGCAAGTGCGTCCCCTGTCGGGTGGGCACCCGCAAGATGCTCAACACCCTGACCCGCATCACCCGGGGGCAGGCGTCCCAGGCCGATGTGGACCGGCTGCTCAGCCTGTGCGAGACGGTGCATACCGCGTCCCTGTGCGGCCTGGGCCAGACCGCACCCAACCCGGTGCTGACGACATTGCGCTACTTCGGCGACGAGTATCGGGCGCACGTGGAGGAGCACCGCTGCCCCGCGGGGAGTTGTGGGATGTGAGAGATTGGGAGATTGGGAGATTGAGAGATTGGTTGCAGGCTTGCAGCCACACGTCGTCGGGTAATCCCCAACATTCCGTTTCCGCTCGATTATACGGCTGAGGATCGCACTCATGGCCATTGGAAAGGAAGAGTGGGCGAATGGACGAACAGGGATCAAGAGATCTGCTGATCAATATCATTGCATCAGCTTTGGTCATGGTAGTGTCCGGGCTGTTTGCCTGGCTGCTGTATGATCGATATGTCTTCGACAATGGACTCCCGGAATTGGCAGTTGGGTTAACCATTCTGGTCCTCTTGTTGTTGATCGCAATTATCTGGATGCCCACTTGGTTGCGTGAAGTGGCCGCTCGAATTGGTGCTTTTCTGATCAGGCATCCCAGACTGTTTTTGCTCTGTCTGTCCCTCGGATTGACAGCAGTTATCGTGTCTGCAATTCTTGTTTTGAAAATCCGAGTCTCGGAGCCATCTCCTACTGTATCCCTAATTTCTGCACAATATCGGGTGAATAACTGGAACCAGCGGCTGATCGATCTGCGTCAGGCGGAGACGTCAGGACTTCCGGTCGTAGCGGACTCGGCGCTTGGCATCTCAGATTTCTGGGTCTACGTACCCGAACGGACACCAGATACAGAAATTAAGATAGAGGTGTATGATGATGCCTCTCTAACGCCCGGTCGGCTGCTCGGCGCTACCGAACCGGTGTCTGTGACCGTCGGCAGTCTAAAGGTCGGTGATCTTTCGGTAATGGAGAAACATCTTCATCCCGACTCGGAATATCCGAACCACTTGAAGGTACAGTCTGCGTGGCTCGATGACTATCTCTATGTGGTGGTGAAGGCATATCGCCCAAATAGCTCCTGGGCTGTTGTGCAGGTGAGCCGGATTCGGCTCAAATCTTCGGGTGCAGCGTGGATCGTCGAACCTCCGTATGCTCACTTCGCCTCGGTCGGCTACTCCGTTAATGGCGGTGCCACTCAATATCTGGACCTGAGCGCGGCCAGAGAAGTGGGCGTAAATGCATCGCCAGGAGATTACTTTACAGTCACAGAACTCGCTCTGCATGTGGTCGCCGTAGCCGATGTTGCAATTCCTCTGTACGTAGAAGGCGATGTGCAGATGGGTGCTGGTTTCGAGAAATCAACCTACCAAAACTCAGATCCGATTCGGCTAGACGCTAGGCAGGCAGGCATTGTACATCCAGACGAATTTTCTCGGCTAACCTGGTTACTACCTATCACAAGCACTACGGTAACGCTCAAGATAGTCCACGGCAAAACCCAGTTGGATTTCATCTCAATGAATCTCAATGGCGCTGACGGAGCTGACGGATTGGTGCGAAGCAGCGAAGCTGTACGATGGCCTGTGGAAAGGGTTCGCTATCTGGATTTTGAGAAACCAAAGGACATCCAAAGCTGGGTCCCATTGACGGGTACCCGGATTGCCTTGACAACCACCCAAGCGTTCTCTGGCCAATCATCCCTGGCTGTAACCGTCAGTAATCAGCCCGAGACACTTCGGGGTCAGGCGCAGTGGAACAGTTCGTTCCGAGCCGATGTTATCATCGGTCAGGTGTTCTGGCCGATCCCAGAGAATTCAGAACCTGTGTGGGCACAGGTCTGCGTTAACATCTCGCCCCACTGTTTCAACATCCTTGACAAGGAACGAATAGGGGAGTGGCAACCCTTCTTCATACCGCTCAAACCAGTTTCTGATAACGCCAGCGGCTCGGAAGATCTGTCTGATATACTGTGGGAAGGACTGTACTTCCAGGGATGGACCACTGCAACGTCGGAACAAACCTATACATTCTTCCTGGATGGCATCCAAATCTTGCCCGCAGACTGAAACAAGCAAGGCAACATACGAGAGAATCTGCGCAGAGGATACGACCGATGAATACCATCACCATCAACGGACAGGCCATCGCCTTTGCAACCGGCGCGACTGTGCTGGAGACCGCGCTGGCCCACGACATCGACATCCCCCGGCTCTGCTACCACCCGGCGCTCAAACCCTCGGGAGGCTGCCGTCTCTGCCTGGTGGAGGTGGCGGGTCGGCCCGGGCCCGCGCCCAGTTGCGGTCTGCTCTGCGCCGACGGGATGGCCGTGCAGACGGAGAGCGAGCGGCTGACGGCCATGCGCCGGGACATCATCGACCTCTTCGTCTCGGATCACCCGATGACCTGCGCTGCGTGCGAGAAGGACGGCGCGTGCGATCTGCAGCGCTACGCCCGGCGCTACGGCATTGAACAGACCAGCTTCGACTTTGAACTGTCGCGCACACTGCGCCAGGACGACAACCCCTTCTTTGTGCGCGACCACCAGTACTGCATCCTGTGCGGCAAATGTGTGCGCGTCTGCGACGAGATTGTGGGGCGCAACGCCATCGACTACAGCGGGCGGGGCTTCCACAGCCACATCGCCACCCCCTTCGACGGCCTGATGATCGATTCCTCCTGCGTCTTTTGCAGCAGTTGCGTCCAGGTCTGCCCGACGGTGTCCCTGCTGCCCAAAGCCCGCGTGAGTATCGGAGCAGGGGAAGAATTGACCCGCACACGCACCATCTGCGGCTACTGCGGCGTGGGCTGCGCCCTGGAATTTGTGCTGAAGGATGGCAAGCTGGTCAACGCCCAGGGCTACGCCGGCGCGCCGGTCAACGACGAGTTTCTGTGCGTCAAAGGGCGTTCGGGCTGGGACTTCATCAGCAGCCCGGAGCGGCTGACCCAGCCACTCCTGCGCCGGGACCTGGCATTCCAATTGGGCATCACCAGTGAGCCGTGGAGCCTGCCCGACACCAGCCCCCTCAAAAGCCGCAAGCCTGAAGAGCACTTCATCCCTGTCTCCTGGGAGACGGCCCTGGACATTGCGGCGCAGAAGCTGGCCCACGTCATCACCGCCCACGGGCCGGACGCGGTGGCCGGGCTTTCGTCGGCCCGCTGCAGCAACGAAGAGAACTACCTTTTCCAGAAGTTTATGCGGGCGGGAATCGGCACGAACAATGTGGACCACTGCGCCCGCCTCTGCCACGCCAGCACAGTCACCGGTCTGGGCGCGGCCTTCGGCAGCGGCGCGATGACCAACACCATCCGGGGGCTGCGGGACGGGGACTGCATCCTCATCACCGGCTCCAACACCGCCGAATCCCACCCGGTGATCAGCTACGAAGTAGTGCGGGCGGTGAAGAGCGGCGCGTCGCTGATCGTCATCGACCCGCGGCGCACGCCGATGGTGGACCACGCCCGGCTCTGGCTGCAACCTACGCCGGGCACAGATATTTACGTCTACCTGGCGATGATGCACGTCATCCTGCGCCAGGGCTGGGAGGATCGGGCCTTCATCGAACAGCGCACGGAAGGCTTCGCCGACTTCGCCGCGCTGCTGGAGGCATATACGCCGGAAATGGCTTCCCTCCATTCCGGCGTCCCCGCCGAACAGATCGAAAGCGCCGCCCGTATCTACGCCCTGGGCGAACGGCAAAATGAAGAGATGATGAGATTAGGAGATGATGAGATTACGTCTGCGGGGCACTCTCCCAATCTCTCAATCTCCCAATCTCCCAATCTCCCATCTTCTCGCGGCGCTTCCTCCATCCTCTACGCCATGGGCATCACCCAGCGCAGCAACGGCACAGATTTGGTGAAAACCCTGGCCAATCTGTCGATGCTGTGCGGGCAGATCGGCAAGCCGTCCACCGGCGTCAACCCCCTGCGCGGCCAGGTGAATGTGCAGGGCGCGTGCGATCTGGGCGCGCTGCCCGATGTGCTGCCCGGCTACCAGCCCGTCACCGACGACGCCAAACGGCAGGCCGTGGCCCAGGTGTGGGGATTGGACGATCTGCCTGGCGAGAATGGGCTGACAGTCGTGGAGATGACCCACGCGGCCATTGCCGGGAAGATTCGGGCGATGGTTGTGATGGGGGAGAACCCGATGCTCTCCGACCCCAACCTGAGCCACGTGGAGGAGGGGCTGCGCAGCCTGGAGTTCCTGATGGCGCAAGAGATTTTCCTCAGCGAGACGGCCCAACTGGCCCACGTCGTCCTGCCCGGAGCCGCCTCTCTGGAAAAGGACGGCAGCTTCACCAACACCGAGCGGCGGGTGCAACTCTTCCAGCCGGTGCTGGCCGCGCCCGGCGACGCCCGAGCGGACTGGCAGATCGTCGGCGCTCTGGCCGCAAAGCTGGACGAGAAGCTGGGGCGCACGGACAGTCCTGTGCGCTGGCGTTTCGACTCCACCGCCGAAATTCTGGAGGAGGCGGCCCGCTGCGCGCCCATCTACGGCGGGATGCGCCACGCGCGGCTGGCGGGCGAGGGTCTGATCTGGCCCTGCCCGACGGTGGAGCATCCGGGCACGCCCATCCTGCACACGGAGCGCTTCAGCCGGGGGCTGGGCAAATTCCACCCCATCGCCGCACAACTGCCGGCGGAGATGCCCGACGCCGACTATCCGCTGATTCTGAGCACCGGGCGCATTCTCTACCACTACCACACGGGTACACAGACCCGGCGGGCTGAAGGGCTGGACTGGCGGGAGCCGCGAGCCTTTGTGGAAATCCACCCGCAGGACGCGGCCGCGGTGGCGCTGGTGGATGGGGGGCCGGTGGTGCTGCACAGTAGGCGGGGGCAGGTGCGCACCCAGGCCCGCATCACCAACCGGGTGCCGGCCGGGTCCATCTTCCTGGCCTTTCACTGGCGGGAAGCGCCGGCCAACCTGCTCACCCACGACTTCGCGCTGGACCCGTTGGCGAAGATTCCGGAGTACAAAGTGTCCGCGGTGCGTCTGGAGAATCCCAGCCGCCGCCGCTAACAGGCTATCCGTGAAAATCCTCTAAATCCGTGTTTATCCGTGTTCATTTGTGGCAAAAGCAAATGTCCAACATCGCAGCAATCGAAATCTTCCCCGTCCATCTCCCGATGATCCGCTCCTTCTCCTTCGCCTCTGGTTCGGCGGGGAAGGCGGGCGGGAGAGCGCCCCACATTTTCGTCAAACTCACCGACAGCGACGGTGGGGTAGGCTGGGGGGAAGGACGCCCCGTGACCGGCTGGTCACCCGAGACGCTAGAGACTGTGACTAGCACCCTGCGTGGCTACCTGGCCCCCGCGGTCATCGGCCTGCCCGTGACGGATCGCTGGGGTCTCCACCGGGCAATGCAGCGGGCTATCGGGCGCGGGCCGTCGATGGGCCAGCCCATCGCCCGGGCCGCGCTGGATATGGCCCTGCACGATCTGCTGGCCAAACGGGCCGGGCTGAGTCTGCGCGCCTTTCTGGGCGGCAGCGACCAACACAACCGGATGGCCCTCAGCTATACCCTCACTGGCCACGACAGAGCGTCGATTGGGGAGGAGATGGAGGCAGGGCAGGCGGCGGGCTTTCTGCACTTCAATTTCAAGGCGGCTGTCGCGCCGGAGACAGACGTGGAAGTGGCCGAGACCGTCAAAGAGCGTATCGCGGTGGGCGGATTTGTCTGGGCCGACGCCAACCAGGGCTACCAACTCCACAATGCGCGCCGGGTGGGCCAGGTTTTCGAGTCCATCGGCGTGGACGTGCTGGAGCAGCCCCTGCCCGCGGACCAGTTCGAGCAGATGCGCAGCCTGCGCTCCAGCACAGCCATCCCCCTGGCTGTGGACGAAGCCAGCGTCGGCCCAGCGGACTTTCTGCGTTATGCGGCGGCGGGGCTGGTCGATTATCTGGTGGTCAAAATCACCCGCAGCGGGGGCATCTGGCCGACCCTCCAGCAGATCGCCATCGCCGAGGCCGGGGGGCTGCCCCTGCTGGTCAGCGGCTTGACCGACGGCTTCCTCACCAAACTCGCCGTCTGTCAGACCGCCCTGGCCTATGGCTTTGCCGGCCCCGCCGCGCTCAACGGCAGCCAGTTCACCGACGAAAGCGCGATCTTCCCCACGAAGCGCGAAATCGAGTACAATGGAACTGTGCACCTCAGCGACGCGCCGGGGATTGGCGTGCAGCCGGATGAGGATGCGTTGAGGACGTTTGTCGTGTAAGCGAAACCCACACCCCACGGAGAAACCCCAATGAAATACAGTATCATTTCCTACAGCTTCCGTCGCAGCTTCGAGAACGGCTCGATGGACATCGACGGCTACATCGATTTCTGCAAAGAGAACGGCTTCACCCAATTGGACCCGTGGATGAAACATCTGGAGCCGGGGCTGACCGACCGGGGCTGGCTGGCTTCGGTCAAAGCCGCGGGCGACGCCACGGGCCTGCCCTTCGGCTGTGTCGCCATCGACGGCGGCCACATCTACGAGCCGACCGCCGAGGAACGCGCCAAACGCCGGGAGGTCGCCAACGCCTGGCTGGATGTGGCCGAATTCCTGGGCGCGTCTCAAGTGCGCATCGACACCGGCGGGTCGGACGAGATGACCGATGAGATGCTGGCGATTATTGTGGACGGCTACAACGATCTGATCCCCCGGGCCCAGGCGAAGGGCCTGGAGGTGATCGTCGAGAATCACTGGGGGCCGACCAAACACCCGAAGAATGTGGTCGCAGTGTTGGAGGCCGTGGACGGGCTGGGTCTGCTCTTTGACACCAACAACTGGGCCGCGGGCGAGCAGGAGTTGGGCTGGGAACTGTGCGCTAAGTACGCCAGTCTGACCCACATCAAAACCTTCTCCTTCGACGCCAACGGCAACGACCCGTCGGTCAATCTCTCCAAAGCCTTCCGCCTGCTGCGCGCGAGCGGCTACAGCGGCGCGTGGGGCATCGAAAGCGTCCCCCACGACGGTGACGAGCGGGGCGCGGCGGTGAAGACGTTGGCGCTGATCAAACGCGAATTGGGCGTGAAAGAATAGATGATGGGATGAAGATATGATGGGGGCTGTACCGCCATCATCTCTTCATCCCATCATCCACTTTAACCCATCAACTATCCTATTCGAAAGGTTTATTCTATGACAAACCCCTCCAAAACCCGCGTCGGCGTCATCGGCGTGGGGCAGATCGGCAAGAGCCACCTGAACAACTACAGCAAAATGGAGCACGTGGAAGTTGTGGCTGTGGCCGACGTGGCCGAGGCCGAGGCCAACCGGGTGGCGGCCATGCACAACATCCCCAACGTCTACACCGACTTCCGCAAGCTGCTGGAACGGGACGACATCCAGGCCGTGGATGTCTGTCTGCACAACAACTTCCACCGCCCGATGACAGTGGCCGGGCTGGAAGCGGGCAAGCACGTCTTCTGCGAGAAGCCTATGGCCGGGGCCTACGCCGACGCCGAGGCGATGCTGGAAGCCTCCAAGCGCACGGGCAAGATGCTCAGCATCCAAAACCAAGAGTATTTCGCCAACCACACCAAAGCGGCCAAAGCCCTCATCGACGCCGGCCAACTGGGCAGACTCTACCACGCCCGCTCTGTGGGCCACCGGCGGCGGGGTCGCCCCTACGTGGACGGCTACGGCTCGCCCGCCTTTGTGCAGAAGCAGACAGCCACGGGCGGCGCGCTCTACGATATGGGCGTCTATCACATCTCCACAATGCTCTATCTGCTGGGCAACCCACAAGTGCTGCGCATCTCCGGCAAGACCTACCAGGAGATGCCGATGGACAGCCGCCGCCGGGAAAAGAGCGGCTACAGTGTGGAGGAGTTGGGGCTGGGCTTTGTGCGTCTGACCGACAGTATGACACTGGACATTATCGAGGCCTGGGCCATCCATCTGGACGAGATGAGCGGCTCTGTGGTGGTGGGCAGTGAGGGCGGTGTGCGGCTGAACCCCTTCGGCTTCTTCCGCAGCGTGGGCGATCTGGACCTGGACAGCACGGCCAATCTGGAGCGTTTCAGCTACCGGCTGCACAACGTCCAGGAGCAGGGCGACGTCTACGACAGCCCGCAACACCACTGGATCGCGGCGGTGGAAGGGCGGGTGGAACTGCTGCCCACGGCTGAAATCGCGCTCAATTGTATGCTCATCTCCGAGGGTATCTACCGTTCCAGCGAACTGGGGCGGGAGGTGACAGTCGAGGAAGTGCGCGAGATGTCGAGGTCTACGGCGGCGGCGGTATAACAAAAGAGGAGTGAAACGTGAAACGTGAGATCGCCCTCCGATCTCACGTTTCATTTGTCCTATGCAAAGAAGTTACTTAATGGCATAATCTGAAGCGATGACAACTCATACCTGGAGCGAAATCAAAGCAAAAAAATTCACTGCTGACCAGATCCGGAAGATCGACGATGCGGTTGAGCAGGAGCTTTTGGAGATGGATCTGCGCGCCTTGCGCGAAGCCGCAGGTTTGACCCAAGAAGAACTGGCGCAACGGGTTGCCGTTACCCAATCCCAGCTATCCAAGTTGGAGCGTCGGGAAGATTTTCGCCTCTCCACATTGCGCCGCTATGTAGCGGCGTTGGGCGGGCAGTTGGAAATCGTAGCCGTTGTGGACGGCAAGCGCATCCGGCTATCCCAGGGCGCATAGGTCACCGTCCACAAAACAAACTCCATAAATGTGTATTAGTCAGGGACATGGTGAAATTGTAATTTTAGGTAAAAGTGATAAGGTTGGTG
>JACQGT010000274.1 GCA_016199425.1 Chloroflexota bacterium | reverse complement strand
TGTTGATGATCTTGCCGTAGCCCGCGGGCAACATCACCCGCGCCTCGGCCTGGGCGCAGAGGAAGACTCCTGTCAGATTCAGATCGATGACCCGCCGCCAGTCGGCCAGGGGCATTGTCTCCGCGTCCATCCACAACCCCATCCCCGCGTTGTTGACACCGATGGTCAAGCTGCCCCAGTGGTCCACCACCTGATCTACCATCCGGGTTACCTGGGCCTCATCGGTCACATCGGTCTGGATGGCGATAGCTTCGACGCCCTTCTCTGCCAGCTCCTGGGCCACGGTTTCGGCCCGGCTCAACACCAGGTCCACCACAGCCACCCGTGCCCCAACTTCGCCCAGGGCGTGGGCGTAACCCCGGCCAATGCCCTGGCCGCCGCCTGTCACCAGCGCCACCCGGCCCTCCAGCCGGAAGCGGTCGAGGATGGGGCGGGCGGTCACAACTGCATCGCTCATGTGAATCTCCTTTTGGATTGAGTATGGGCCACAGGATGGACACGGATTTTGTAGTGGTCAACGAAATCCCAGAAATGCTGGACGCAGATTTACGCAAATGAACGCAGATTTTCTCTTCTGCCCTCCTGTTTCCACAGGTGGAGCGCGACGGCGAGCAGAGCCACCACCATCCCGTAGTTGACCCCCAGCGCAGCCTGAAAGCTCCACTGTTCGGCGATGATCCCCGTCCACAGGGGCGGGATCATCGCGCCCAGAGTCATGGAAACGTTGAGCGTGCCGGAGATAGTGCCGGCGCGCTGGGGAAAGAGACGGCTGCCGTAGGCCATAGCCGTGGGAAAGAGACCCGACAGGCTAAGCCCCGTAAGAAAGACGCCGGCAACCACCCACAGAGCGGTGCTGCTCAGCGCCACCAGAGGATAGGTGGCGGTGATGCCCAGGGCCAGCCCCAGGAGCGTTGCGCCGTAGCCCACCCGCTCGCTGACGACCGCACAGGCAAAACGTCCTACGGTCAGGGCCACGTAGAAAACGGAGATGAGCGAGATGGAAAAAAAGGCCGAAAAGCCTGCGGATTCCTGCATAAAGAGCGCCACCCAGCCCAATAGACTGTAGGCTACGCCGTTGTAGATGAAGGCGATGGCGAAGAGAGCCAGAAGGGGACCGGACGCCAGCATAGAGAGATCCAGAAGCTGAGACGGACGCTGTTCTTTTTCTTCCCCGGTGCTGGGCTGTAGGGGTAGAGAGATCAACCCATAGGCCAGCCAGAGCAGGGCAGTGCCCCCCAACATCCAGCGCCAGGCGATCCCCCGCTCCAGCAGGTAGCCGAAGATCAGGGGAGAGAGGGCAGCACCGATGCCATAGACTCCGTGCAGGGTGTTGAGCGCGCTGGCGCGTGCCCCGGGGTTGGCGTCCGCGGTCAGCGCATTGATGCCTGTGCCTAGCGCGCCCTGGGAAGCGCTAATGACGACGAAAGCGGCCAGAAAGAGCAGCCAGGGGTGGGCGATCCCAGCCAGGGCCAGGCAGCCGGCCAGGAGCAGGGCAGCAAGCCAGACCAGCCGTGTATAGCCCAGATGATCGGCCCCTACCCCGGCCAGCAGATTGCCCACAATACTCCCCGCGGCTCGGGCCGGGAAGATCAGCCCGATGGCGGCCAGGGAGAGGCCCGCGGCCCCGTATTCATCGCTGATGGAGGGCATGATTGACGGGATCAACACCGAGGCCGTGCCGATGAAGAGGTAACCGGTGAAGCCCAGGATGGTTTGGCGGTGCAGGCGCATTCGACCCCCTGTGGATGGGTGTGGGTAAAGGGGAATTATACCCTGACACGCCCCGCGCGCCAACCGAAAGCACGTTCTGCTGTAGGGTGAGCAGACTCGTACCAACATCGCCCTATGAAGTGGGACTTTGGTTTGACGGCAAGCCGGAGTTCATCCGGCGCTTGTAGCTTCGGGAATGTAGATTACCCCTTCGTAGCGCCGGCGATCAGTCCGCGGGTCAGGTAACGTTGCATGGCGAAGAAGAAGATGAGCACGGGCAGAGTGGTCAGCACCGACGCGGTCATCAGATATTCCCAGCGGGTGAAGAACTGGTTGATGAAGGTGTACAGCCCCATCTGCAGGGTGTAGTTTTTGTCCGAGACCAGGAAAATGTAGGCGAAGAAGAACTCATTCCAGGCCAGCAGAAAGGCAAAGACCGCCACTGTGGAGATACCGGGACCCGACAGGGGCAGGACAATACGCCAGAGCACGCCCATGCGCGAGGCCCCGTCGATGAGAGCGGCCTCCTCGATCTCCCGGGGGATGCCGTCGAAATAGCCTTTCAGCATCCAGACCGAGAAAGCCAGCGCGAAAGTCATGTAAGTAATGAGCAGAGACCAGAGGGTGTCCACCAGAGCCAGTTTTGTGAAAATCAAGAAGAGGGGAATAGCCAGCATAACGCCGGGGAACATCTGCACCAGCAGCAATGTGTTGCCATAGATGCCCCAGCCCCAAAAGCGATAGCGGGAAAGCGCATAGCCGGCCAGGATGGCAATAGCCAGAGAGAGTACAGTGGTGGCCGTGGCGATCAAAATGGTGTTCCAGAACCAGTGGCCGAATTTGGTCTGGCCCAATACATAGATGAAGTTCTGCAGGGTAGGGTCGTGGGGGAGCAGTCCCCGGTTGGTGTAGACTTCGGTCTGGGGTTTGAAGGCCGTGCCCAACGCCCACAAAAGGGGAGCTACGGCGAACAGACAGAGCAACAGAAGGAAAGCGTGCCGTCCCAGGGCGAAGACGCTCCTGCTCAAGCCTCGTCCTCTGCGGTGATGTTGTATTTTAGATGGGCTTGTCGTGCCGGTTGTCATCTTACATCCCCCCATTTCAACTGTCTGCGACAGCGAAAATCCGCTTTTGATTCGGCAACTGCTCAGGCAGGCAAAAGCGGACGCAGATTCGTTCGATTCTAACGCAGATCGGTGCCGATGTGTCACGGATGGCTGCCAGAATCCGCGCCGATCAATTCAGATCAGGAAAATCTGCGTCCCCTTCGCTTCTGTCAAATATCCCGCTCCCGGGCCTGCAAGCGCAGATAGACGACCCCGATTCCCATCATCAGAATCATAGCAATCACAGCCAGCGAAGTGCCGTAGCCCACATTGTAGCGCTGGAAAGCCTCTTTGTAGGACTGGATAATCAGCGTAGTGGTGGCGCCGGCCGGTCCACCGCCGGTCAGCACGAAGATCGTGCCAAAGTCGTTGAATGTCCAGATGGAGCTGAGCACCGTAGCTGTCACACTGATGGGAAAGATGAGAGGAAAGGTAATGTAGCGCAGGAGCTGCCAGTTAGAAGCCCCGTCAATGCGTCCGGCCTCGTAGATGTCGTCGGAAATCCCGCTCAAGGCGGCCAGCACCGTAATCATCATGAACGGGAAACTGCGCCACACATGCACAATAATGACGGCAAGCATAGCCAGATGAGGCACCGAGAGCCAATAGATCGGCTTGCTGATGATGCCCAATTGACGCAGGGTGATATTGATGATGCCGTCCTGATCCGCATACATCCACATCCAACTGGTGCCGGCCACCACCGGCGGCACCACCCAGGGTAGGAGTAGGACCGAACGGTAGATGCCCCGTCCCCGAAAGCTGCCGTTCAAGAGCAGGGCCGCCGCCAGCCCCAAGAGATAGCTGGCGAGAACGCCTCCCAGCGTCCAGATGGCCGACGTGCGCAGGGCCACCCAGAAGTCGTGGGTCTGCAAAGCCGTAAGATAGTTTTCCAGGCCCGTGAAACGATAGGCCCAGGGCTGCACCCGGCTGAAATAGTGCATACTCTGCCAAATGCCGTTCAGCATCGGATAAAAATAGATGAGGACGATCATCACAATCGACGGTGTGATCAGATAATAGGCCAGTTTGTTGTATATCAGGTGGCTTCGCACCTGCCGCCGCCAATCTGCGTCTGCCTTTTCCTGCTTCTCGGCGGAGAGACTCACGCCCTGGGCCAAACGTGTGCTTTTTGCCATAAATAATTCCTTCGCCGCTTGCCGGAATTGTCCAGGACCGCCGACTACCTGCGATCCGGGCTGTGGGAGTGCGGGGGATGCACTCCCACAGCCTGTACTGCTTGAGTTGATCGAGGTTTGCGCGATCGTCCGGTCAACTCTCCTCGTCTACACTTATTCGCCCATCTTGCGGAAGAGCGGGCTTAGCTTGTCCTGACCGTCCACCAGGGCTTCTTCCGGTGTACGCGTGCCGGCCAGCACCG
>JACQGT010000278.1 GCA_016199425.1 Chloroflexota bacterium | reverse complement strand
GGGAGGGGATGGGGGTGGGGGCCATATCGCCCTGGCTGGTCTCGACTATGGCAATCTCTTCGTGGCCTTGCAGCCCCCGCGCGGCTACGATATGAACCCCGATGAAGTCTATCACCGGCCCGACCTGCCGCCGCCCCACAACTACTACGCGCTCTACCGCTGGCTGCGCGATGAATGGCAGGCCGACGCCATCATCCATATGGGCAAACACGGCACGCTGGAATGGCTGCCCGGCAAGAGTGTCGGCCTGAGCGATAGCTGCTTCCCCGATCTCTTCCTGGGCGATTTGCCCCTGATCTATCCCTTCATCATCAACGATCCCGGCGAAGGCAGCCAGGCCAAACGGCGCAGCCATGCGGTCGTCGTCGATCATATGACGCCGCCCATGACCAGCGCCGGCGCCTATGGCGCGCTGGCCGAACTGGCCCAACTGGTCGACGAATACTACACCGCCGAGCAGTTAGACCCGGCCAAGCTGCCCCTTTTGCAGCGCCAGATATGGGATGTGATCGAACGCGACCGGCTCGACGACGACCTTCAGTACATCCTCAAGGCGGATCACGGCGATCACGCGCACGATTGGGACGGCGCGTTTCTGGAAGACGGCACCCCCACCGCCTTCGCCGAACTCCAGGGCGCACAGGTGGCCCATCTCCTCGAAGACATCGAAGGCTATCTGTGCGAATTGACCGGCGCGCAGATCCGCGATGGGCTGCACATTCTGGGCTTTCTGCCCCAGGACGAACAACTCACCGAACTGCTCTACCACCTGCTCAAACTGCCCAATCTGCAAGCGCCCAGCCTGCCCGCGGCTGTGGCTGCGGCTGTTGGCGAGGATTGGGCCGCGCTCCAGGAATCTCCTGGCGCGCGGCGTTCACCCGCGCCCAACGCCGCGCACGAAGACGTCGAATGCGGTCTGCGCACCAACGCCGATGTCATCGAATGGGTCGAAAACCAGTGCAAGGCGTTGCTCCGCGCCCTGAGCCAACACGGCTGGGACAGGAATCGTACGTCTGAAGTTGTCAATCAGTGGGCTACGCAAAACGGGAACGAAGACGCCCGGCGCGACATAGCCCAAGCGTTGACCTACACCTGCCATTTCATCGTGCCTAAACTCCGCGAAGGGGCCAACGCCGAGATCGACAATCTGCTGCACGCCCTCAACGGCGGCTACATCCCACCCGGCCCCGGCGGCGCGCCCACCCGCGGCATGGCCCACGTCCTCCCCACCGGGCGCAACTTCTACTCAGTCGACCCGCGTGCGCTGCCCACGGTGGCGTCGTGGCAGGTGGGGCAGGGGCTGGCCGACGATCTCATCGCCCGCTACCGCCGCGAAGAAGGCAGCTACCCCGAAAGCGTGGGTATCAGCATCTGGGGCACCAGCGCCATGCGCACCGCCGGCGACGATATCGCCCAGGTGCTGGCGCTGCTGGGCGTGCGTCCTGTGTGGCGGCAGGAGAACCGCCGCGTCACCGGCATCGAGGTCATCCCGCTGGCGGAGTTGGGGCGACCGCGCATCGACGTGGTCTGTCGCATCAGCGGCTTCTTCCGCGACGCCTTCCCCCATCTCATCACCCTCATCGACAATGCCGTGCAGTCCGTGATGGATCTAGACGAACCGGCAGAGATGAACTTCCTGCGCAAGCATCTTTTGGCCGCCGAAGCAGCGCAGCGGATCGACGGCGCGCAGGGTGGCGCGCAACGGCTGCGCTACCGCATCTTCGGCTGTAAACCCGGCAGCTACGGCGCGGGCATTCTACCCCTGATCGACGCCAAGAATTGGCAGAGCGACGCTGACTTCGCCCGGGCCTACCTCACCTGGGGCGGCTACGCCTACAGCGCGGTGGAGCAGGGCATCCCCGCGCAGGATGAATTCGCCGGCGCGCTGCGCACCGTGCAGGTGGCCACGAAAAATCAGGACAACCGCGAGCACGACATCTTCGACAGCGACGACTACCTGCAATACCACGGCGGTATGATCGCCACCGTCCGCGCGTTGACGGGCAAGAACCCGCGGCGCTACTTCGGCGACAGCAGCAACCCCAGCCGTGTACGCACCCGCGACTTGCGCGAAGAAGCGCGCCGCGTCTTCCGCAGCCGGGTGGTAAACCCCAAGTGGCTGGCGAGCATGCGGCGGCACGGCTACAAGGGCGCGCTGGAGGTGGCCGCCACCGTCGACTACCTCTTCGGCTACGACGCCACCGCCCAGGTCCTCGAAGACTGGATGTACCACGACCTCACCGAAGAATTCCTGCGCAACGAAGAGATGCAGCAATTCTTCTCCCAAAGCAACCCGTGGGCATGGCAGGCCATCGCCGAACGCCTGCTCGAAGCCATCGAGCGCGGCCTCTGGCAAGACCCCGACCCGATGGATCTGCAACTGCTGGAAGCGGCCAGGGATATGGGACTGGCGCAGATCCGGCAGCGCACGACGGAATGAGACGAAAGACGATGGAAGAAAGACGAAGAACGGACGATGGGATCGTGAAAGAGGCTATCATCCTGCCCAGAGCAGAGTTGAGGGAGAGCGAAGGGGCCGTCCACGGCGCGTTCGATTACGCCGAACTGGCGCGGTTTGGGCTGGACGCAGGCGCGGTGATCGACTTCAGCGCCAACAGCAACCCGTTTGGGCCTACGCCGGCGGTGACGGCGGCGCTGGCTGCCGTCGATCCTGCCTGCTACCCGGATCGGGAATGCCTGGCGCTGCGCCGCGCCCTGGCCGATCACCTATGCGCTGCGCCGGATGAAATCGTGGCGGGCAATGGCGCCGCTGAAATCCTGTGGCTCATCGCCTTCGCCTTCCTACGCCGCGGGGAGCGGGTGCTGATTGTGGGGCCGACCTTCGGCGAATATGCGCGCATGGCCCAGTTGATGGGCGCAGAGATCGTTCACTGGCGGGCCACAGCCGCCGATGGCTTCGCCGTCGACGCTGGGTCGATGGCGGCGCGCATCGACGCCACCCAGCCGCGGATCGTCTTCCTCTGCAACCCCAACAACCCCACCGGCGCAGTGGTGGAGGCGGGTGTGCTCGCGGCCTGGGCAGCCGCATCGCCGCAGATCCTCTTTGTGATCGACGAAGCCTACATCGCCTTCACGGACGGGATGCCGTCGGCCCACGCACTGCGCCTGCCCAATCTGCTCGTCGTGCGCTCTATGACGAAGGAGTACGCCCTGGCCGGTCTGCGCCTGGGCTACGCTCTGGGACCGCCTGCGCTCATCGCCGGTCTGGCGGCAGCGCGCGTGCCGTGGAATGTCAACGCCTATGCCCAGGCGGCGGGCCTGGCCGCGCTGGGTGACGCCGCCTATCTGCAGCGGACGTTGGCCCAACTGCGGGCGGCCAAATCAGATCTGCTGGCAGGCCTGATCGCGCAAGGCTACGCGCCGCTACCCTCGGCAACAAACTTCTTCCTGCTGCCGGTGGAAGACGGCGCGCGCCTGCGTGCGCACCTGCTGGCGCAGGGAGTGCTGGTGCGGGATTGCGCTTCCTTCGGATTGCCTCACCACATCCGCATCGCCGCCCGCCGTCCGGAAGAAAACGCAAAATTGCTCAACGCACTGGAAAAGACGAAAGACAATGGACGAAAGACAAACGCATAGCATCCCCCGACTTCTGGTTGCCGGACAATCTTCGGGCGTGGGCAAGACGACCATCACGCTGGGACTGATTGCGGCCCTGCGCCGTCGCGGGCTTGTGGTGCAGCCCTTCAAGTGTGGACCCGACTATATCGATCCCACCTACCACACGCTGGCCGCCGGGCGTCCTTGCCGCAACCTGGACACGTGGATGTTGACGCCGGAGCAGATGCGCGCCGGTTTCGAGCGGGCCTGCGCCGGCGCGCATCTGGCTATTATCGAAGGGGTGATGGGTCTTTTCGACGGCGCGTCCTACGACGAGGAGAGCGGGTCCGCGGCGCAGATTGCCAAGCTGCTGGGCGCGCCCGTGCTGCTGGTGTTGGACATCGGCAAGCTGGCCCGTTCGGCCGGCGCGCTGGCCCTGGGCTATCAACAGTTCGACTGTGACACGCCCCTGGCCGGTTTCATCCTCAACAACGCCGGATCCGAGAGCCACGCCCGCGGTTGCGCCGGCGCCATCACCGCAGCCACCGGCCTGCCTGTGGTCGGCTGGCTGGGCAAGGACAACGCCCTGCGCATCCCCGAACGCCACCTGGGGCTTATCCCCACCGGCGAGCGGGAAGCGCTGGATCGGCTAATCGAAGCCGTCGGCAATGCGGTGGAGGCCGGTCTCGATGTGGCGCAGATATTGGGGATCGGGGATCAGGGATCGGGGACTGGGGACTGGGATCGTGTCGAATTTCCGAAATCGCCTAATCGCCTACTCTCTCGTCGGCGGCGATTAACGGATGAAACGATTGCAGATCCTCCACTCGATCCCCAGTGCCCAGTCCCTAATCGCCAGTCCCCAACCCTCGCCGTGGCCCGGGACGAGGCTTTCTCCTTCTACTATCCAGACAATCTGGAGTTGTTGGCGGCGGCGGGGGCGCGTATTCACTTTTTCAGCCCGCTCCAGAACGAAACCCTGCCGCCGGAGACAGCCGGCGTCTACCTGGGCGGCGGCTTCCCCGAGATGTACGCTGAGCGTTTGAGCCGCAACCAGGCGCTGTGGGCCGATCTGCGGCGACTTCACGCGCGGCGGATTCCCATCTACGCCGAATGCGGCGGCTTTATGGCGCTCACCGAAGCGCTGGTGGATCTCGACGGAGTGCGTTGGCCTATGGCCGGGCTTGTGCCTGGAGAAACACAGATGCAGTCGCGACTGGCGGGCTTGGGCTATCGGCTGGCCAGCGCGGCCGCGCCCAACCTTCTCCTGGCGGAGGGCGAAAGCGTGCGCGGCCACGAGTTCCACTACAGCACGTGGGCCGTAGACGCCGAGCGCATCGCCGGTCACGCCGCGTGGACGCTGCGCCGCCGTCCTGGTGACGCCAACTCCCGGCCCGACGGCTACGTCGACGGCAACCTGCTGGCAAGTTATCTACACATTCACTTTGGTCAGCGTTCGGCGTTTGCCGAGCGTTTTGTCGCAAAGATGGGGACTGGGGACTAGGGATTGGGGATCGGGCGCTTGCCACGAAAGCCAATCCCCAATCCCTAGTCCCCAATCACCAATCACCAAACCAAAAGGATCACATCCCGTGAAACGAACCCTGCTCATCTCATTCCTCTCAATCCTGGCGCTGGCCGGGTGTGTGCTGCCCGCGCCTGTTGTCGTGCAGCCGTCTGCGCCCGCGCTGGAAAGGACAGCACCCGCGATGAATCTCACCGGCGGCTGCGTGGAGAACTTCGATCCCGCCATCGACTACTTCCCACAGAAGACGCAGCCCGAATACGCCGCCGGGTGGACGGTGGACTACCACAACCACTACAAAGTGCTCACGCTCCTCGCTCCCTGGGCCGGCGCGGAACAGATCTTCCAGTATATTCTGGTGCAGTGCGGCGCGCCCGCGCCGACGGATTACCCGGATGCTGCGGTGATCGGAGTGCCTGCGCAACGGGTGGTGACGCTCACATCCACCGAATTACCGCATCTGAACACGCTGGGTCTGCTCGACCGGCTGGTCGCGTTGGAGGAGTTCGATTACGTCAACACACCGGCTGTGCGGGCCAAGATCGACGCCGGAGAGTTGCAGGAAGTGGGCGGCGGCGCCGGCGTTAATATCGAAATGCTCATCGATCTGGCACCCGATCTGGTGGTTACCTTTGCCTACGGCAACCCCGACTACGACGCCCATCCCAAGTTGATCGAGGCCGGACTGCCCGTCGTCCTCAACGCCGGGTATATGGAGACCACACCGCTGGGGCGCTCGGAATGGGTCAAAGTGACGTCGCTCTTTTTCAACGTCGAGGAGCGCGCCAACGCGGTCTTTGCCGACGTCGCCGCC
>JACQGT010000265.1 GCA_016199425.1 Chloroflexota bacterium | reverse complement strand
GTGGGAATAGAACCTACTTTATTTTGCATTCTCTTACCCTTCACCAAATAGAACCCCCCTCATTTTGCATTCCCAGAATAGAATGGGGGCTATTTTGTACAAAATCAAGGTGTCACATTGTGGATAGAGAATCCGGTTCCGATAAGACCAATGCGCATTGTGTCGTATTCGGACCTCTCCCATCTTACCCCTCCCGAAGTACTCCCCTGTTTGACGTGTAGGAGTTCGGATGGATCTGCCGTTCCAATCCCAACATTGCCATCGATTAGGCTTAATTTTGCGGTTGTCACCGCCCCATCCGCGAGCATCGTCGATGTGATACTCCCATCCGGCGGCTCCAGACCCACATCCCCCGCCAACTTCGCCGCCGTAATACTCCCATCCGGCACAGTCAACGCCTGCACGGCAAAGGGCACGCTGCCCAACTGCACCCGGGGCGACATCTCATCGTCCGTGCCGACGGTAATCCCCAGAAAGAGAGTGCTGTTCCCCGTAATCACAGCCTGGGCAATCGGCGTCAGACTGCCCAGCATCACATTGAACAGCCCATCGCTGACTTTCACCCCGTTGGGACCGGTCCACTGTTCGGTCCACAGGGGTGTGCCGCCGCTGGACGCGGCGTAGAGTCGGAAGCTCATATTCAGCGTGCTGGTCAGAGGATTGCCGCTGCTGTCGGCCAGACGGCCCTGGTAGGCGATGGTGCCCGTGCTGGCCGCGCTCTCGGCGCGGAAAGGCACGGCTCCCGCCGATTGGGCCCAGAGCAGGACGGCAATCATCACAAGCGTAAAAATCACGTTGCCTCGGCTGGGCAGCCAGCGTTCCAGGCTACGCCGGTCAAAACTCCATTCTGGATGTGGAATACGCAGGTGAAAATTCAGGTCTCGGTAACGCATTGTGAAAATCCTCCTTGTTTGGGGTATGGTTGTGTAGTATAATTTTGTCACGTTCACATTACTACACAGGAGAGTACGGCCATGTCTGGGATTGCTCCCGCTTCAGAATCGATCCGCAAAGTGACTCGAGAGTTTACGCTCACGCCAGAGCGCAGCCAGCGCCTCAAACAGATGGCAGACAGCCGCCGGGCCAGCGAGAACGACCTCGTCGAAAGGGCGTTGGATCTTTACTTCAGTCTGGCTAACTTTTTCGATGGTGACACCGAACGGCAAGATTGGTATCGCCTCTCGGAAGCAGCCCTGAACAACCTATGGGACAACGAGCAGGACGCGGCATACGACGATTGGAGAACTCTCTATGGCGTTGCCCAGGGGTGAACTTGTCCTGCTTCCCTTCCCATTCACTGATCTGAGCGCCCGCAAAGTGCGACCGGCGGTGGTGTTGAGCAGCGCCGCCTATCATGCCAGCGAACCGGACTTGATTTTGGGCGCTATCACCACCAATCTGGCGGCGGCGACTGCGCCGGTTGACTACGTGCTGGCCGATTGGCAGAGCGCCAACTTGCGTTTTCCTTCTGCATTCAAACCGCTTCTGTTCACGCTACAGCCAGCATCGGTCCTGCGCGGCATAGGCCAACTGAGCAGACGGGATTTGGCGGAAGTGGATCGCCGGGTGCGTTTGGCTTTGGAACTACCGTTTGCTTCTCTGTCCGACTTCATCGAACAGGCGGATCTGAAAAATGCTCCGTCGGCTCTGGCCCAAACCCTGGCCGAGCAAGCGATTGACGCTGTTCTCTGGCAGGCCAGCCAAAAGAGTCCGGGCGCAGACCCGGAGCGATTGCGCCTGCTGCTCGGCTCAGACGCGGAGCGCGCTCGGTAGCGTATCCATTGCTGGCTATTTCTCGCCCAAATAGCTACCCAAATACGGATAGCTATTGGGGTGTCCGCCAAACTGAGTTACTGCATCTGGTCCTAATTTCACCTTTGTCACCGCCCCATCCGCGATCTTCGCCGTCGTCACGCTCCCATCCGGCACAGACAACGCCTGCACAGCGAACGGCACACTTCCCAACTGCACGCGCGGCGTCATCTCATCGTCCGTGCCGACGGTAATCCCCAGGAACAGATTGCTGTTGCCCGTAATCACACTCTGGGCAATCGGCGTCGGCTGCCCAGCATCACATTGAAGAGCCCGTCGCTTACTTTCACCCCGTTGGGGCCGGTCCACTGTTCGGTCCACAGGGGCGTTCCACCCGTCACCGCGCTGTAGAGACGGAAACTCATATTGAGCGTCTGGGTCAGCGGGTTGCCGCTGCTGTCAGCCAGACGGCCCTGGTAGGCAATCGTCCCCGTGCTGGCCGCGCTCTCGGCGCGGAAAGGCACGGCCCCCGCCGATTGGGCCCAGAGCAGAGCGGCAATCATCACAAGCGTAAAGAGGACGTTGCCCCGGCTGGGCAGCCAGCGCGCAAGTTGCTCTCTCTCCCACCGAAGGGTCGGCCAGGGGATGCGAATGTTGAATTCTTTGTGGTCCATGTGAAATTTCTCCTTGTTCGTCTATAGGATTCGTGCTATACTCGACCTGCGTTCAGGTTTGAAGATCAAAAATACGGAGGGCAATCGCTATGTCAGTACACACAAAACAGCTCGCGGCAGAGAGACAGGTCAAGCGGATTGTCGAGGCTCTGTTCACGCTGCCCTCTGAAAAGCTGGCAGAAGTAGACGATTTTGTCGCTTTCCTGCAGGCTCGCCACGGCCAGCCATCTGCCGTGGATGTGAGCGAGACCTGGGATGAGCAGGAACTCCCGGATCTCACCGACGACCTGTCCGCCTACGATACAACCGGTGATGACGCTATAGCCGAGCATAGGCACAGCCCGTCGCTCTCGCCTCCCCCTGCATTTCTGGAATCCGTCGCAACCTTTGACCGTCTGTTGCCGCAGTTGCTGGAACAATACCGCGGCCAGGCCGTCGCCATTTCCCAGGGGCGGGTGATTGCATCCGGCCCGGACAAGATGAGTGTGTGGGAACAGGTCATAGCCGAGTACGGGCAGATTCCCTGCTATATTGAATGGGTTGAACCGGATGTTCCGCGTAAGGTCCGTATGCCCTCCGTCCGGGTTGTGCGATGATCAATTACGATACTGCCCACGATCCGCCGGCTGCAGCCGTCCCTATCCGCGTTGCCAATCCCATACGCAGGCGACTGCGCAGAGATGTCTCCGCGCTGCTGGATACTGGCACTGATATCACAGCTATCCCCGCAGCGTTGGAGTCTGAACTTCAGTTGTATGCCGTCAGTCGTATACGGATCGAGAATGTGGACGCCAGTGTCAACTTTGTCTATACCTATACTGTGCGCCTGGAGATCGGCCCATTGATCGTGCCCCCTATCCAGGTCATTCTCACGAACCTGGATTTTGCTATCATCGGACGGGATATACTCAGTCACCTCTACCTCCTTCTCAACGGCCCCGAACAGACCTTCGACCTGCGAACCACGCCCTTCCTGGCAGATCCATCAGCAGAGTGACTGAAGGCGCAGGCGGATCATCCGTTATTTCTGTAAATTCGTGTTCTCCGCCTCCTCCAACCGCACACCGGCATACCCTTTGCGCGTGGCGCTCAATCGCCAGGCGAAGGATACGTTCGGATCGCCCTCCCGCGCCTTGACCACGAAGTAATCCTCGCCGACCTCCGCCACGTAGAGACTCGTGTCATGGCTGGATGTGGCCGCGCATTAGTCGAATCGGGTATCCATATCAATAGGTTGACAACATAACCACCTGAAATGTGTCTCCCTCTGATGGCGCTCCTCCAATAGATATCTCCAGACTGGTCGCGACTGCCTGAAAGACCCCCACCTCTACGTAGTCATTTGCGACAAGACGCAAAATGGCTGAAGTGGAACACGTAAGTCTATGGGAATTCTGAGCCGGATGGACTTCATTCCCCGTTGAGGGCACACCAACCCCGTTTACTTGCAGGCCACAAGCCTTTCTGCCACCGCTATCAAACTCCCATCGCACAAGGGCCGAGACAAGATAAACTCCGGGGGTACTGATTGTTATCCGGCTATTATTCGTTGTGTTACTATGCACCATATCCACCTTGAAGTCTTCAATGTCCCATGTAACGGCCGTTCCGGTGCTATACGGAATCGCTTGATTGGCAGATTTTCGCAAGCGAATATGTGGCAGGACTGCCGCTGCGTTCGCTGCCAACTTGTCCTTTGTGACCGCCCCATCCGCAATCTTCGCCGTCGTAATACTCCCATCGGGCGGCTCCAAACTCACATCTCCTGCCAATTTCGCCTTTGTAATACTCCCATCCGGCACAGACAACGCCTGC
>JACQGT010000264.1 GCA_016199425.1 Chloroflexota bacterium | reverse complement strand
TGCTGGCCTGTGTGGACCAGAAGTATGTCGCCGCCACAGGGCTGGCTTACCACCCAGACACCATCACCCACGATATGACCGACTATCACGTCTTCCGCAAGATAGACCCGCTCACGCCCGCGCTGATTCTGGAGATGGGCTTTTTGGGCGGGGATAGGGCGCTGTTGACCGCTGGCGCAGATCGGGTAGCCCAGGGCGTTGCGGACGGGATCGGTTGCTTTCTGGCGGGGCCACCGGCGGATGAAACCCCAATCAATCCATAGACGCTGTTACAACGCCTAACTTTGCCAATTCCCTTTTCATCTCCGTTTCCGGCGTGTAGTGGATGGCGTGCATCCCCACGGCCCGGGCGCCGGCTACGTTATGGGCGAAGTCGTCTACAAAGACGCTCTCTTCCGGCAGGCGGCCCAGGCGTTCCAGTGTGCGCTGGAAGATAACCGGGCTGGGTTTCATCACCTTCTCCTCTGCCGAGATGACGACCAGATCGAAGGCGTCGATCAGCTCGAAGGTGTCGATGAGCGGATACTCTTCGCCGATGCTGCGCCGCAGATCGTCCATAAAGTTGCTGATGATGGCTGTCTGGTAGTGGGGATGCAGGCGGCGGATGAGAGCGAGCAGGTCGCTGTTCAGCCGGTCGCCCGCCCAGAATTCTGTGCGAAAGTACGCCAGCCCCGGTGTATCCAATCCCAATTCTGTCTGCACCCACGCCCACAACGCCGCCGAAGTGATTTCGCCCATCTGCGCGGCCTGCCCCATCCGGCTGTTGAAGACGATCTCGTCGGTCTGGCCGGGAGACAGCCCCAGCGACTTTTCCAGTTCCGCCCGCCTACTGCGATCCTCCGTGCGGATCAACACCCCGCCCACATCAAAAATCAGTGCTGCGATCATTTCTTTCCTCTCTTTGCGCCTGTGCTATGCTTGGGGTAAGAACACGGATGACAGAATTTGCGGATTGTTCCAATCGCTAATCGCCAGTCCCCATTTGCATCCGAACAAATTTTCTGGTTAGATAGAGCCTATGACAACAGCAATCGGCAAAATCGTCAAATCCAACACCCACATCGATTACGTCTGCCAGGTCTACGGGCCGGGGGAACTGGTGATCCAGCCCCTGCCCACGGACTACGCCTTCGGTGAATTCGTGGCTATCGAACTGAGCGGCAACGGCGGTAGCTCTGGCGCGCTCATCGGCGTCATCTACAATACACTCCTGTTGAATCCTGAATTCGGCAGTCTGGGGCCGCGTCTCAGCCCCCGGGGCGAACAGGAGATCTTCACGCCGGACTACCTGTCGGAGACGGCTACGCTGGTGGGCATCGTCGCCCTGGGCTGGCAGGAGATCGGCGGCAGTTTTCGCCAGGGCGTGCCTGGTCTGGCCGCAGACGTGGACGCGCCCGTGCGCCGGTTGAACGACGACGAACTGTGCGCCTTCCACTTGGACGGGGCCGGGCGGCTCTCCCTGCGCTATGCCTCTGTGCTGATGGGGATGAACAACCCGCTTGTGCCCCAACTGCTGCTCACACTTATCGACCGGCTAGTGACGCTTTTCCCGGAGCAGAGCAGGCAGTTACAGGTGATGCGCAATAACGTGGCGTGGAAGAGTATTGTGCAGCCGGCGGGGTGAAGTGGGATTGACGATTGGAGAGTAGAGATTGGGGATTGGGGGGTATCGTGGAAAGTCAATTGACGGTGAAACCGAAAGAATTGGCAACATTTTGCCAGCAGAATCAGATTCGTGTTCTGAGCCTGTTTGGCTCGGCGGTCACTGACGAGTTCACAGACGAGAGCGACATCGATCTGTTGGTTGAATTTGAACCGGACGCCAAGATTGGCTTTCTGGCATTGGCGCGTATGCAGCGGGAACTGGCTGAAATGTTCCAGCGGCCTGTAGATTTGGTGCCGCGCAATGGGCTAAAGCCGATGATTCGCGAGCAAGTGCTTTCCCAGGCAGAGTTACTTTATGCGAACTGATCGTCTTTATCTGCGCGATATCGTAGATGCCACGGAAGCAATCGAGCGTTTTCTGGCTGATGCACCAGAGGAAAGATTTCTGCTCAGCGAATTGCAGCAGAGCGCTCTGCTGAAGATGAATCAAAATGAGTTCGTTGAACAGAAAGTCACCTACATTCTCGAAACTGATGACGGTATTGTGATCATCGAAAACGTCCCGGCGCGTGTCTCTGTGCAGACAGGCGAACGTCTTTTTGCGCCGGAAGTGGTTGAGCAACTGCAAGAAATGATTTGGCGCAAGGCTCAACCAAAGCGCGTTGTACAGACACCCGTCTATGAATTTGCGGCATAAACAATGACCCACCAAACCGGCATCGGCACTGTCAAAGGACCGGGGGAGACCCCCCACGAGTATACATTCATCGCACCGGACCCGGAGCGGCGGGTGAAGCACGGCGAGTTTGTCTACTATGCCGCGGTGGTGGACGGGGTGGAGAAGGAGATTCTGGGCCGGGTGACGGGCCGGGAACCGGTGCGCATCTTCCCCGACAGCTTTATGGCCGACCCGGCCGTGCCGCCGGATACGGTGGCCGCGCTGCTCGGCTACGACAGCGACGCCCGCGAACTCTTCCAGATCACCGTCACCGTCCTGGGCTTCTACGACGAAATCCTCAAAGATTTCGTCAATCCCCGGGTGCCGCCGGCGGGGGGCGCACCCGTCTTCATCGCCGAGGATAAGATGCTCACGAGCGTTCTCAGCCGGGGGCGCAAGGGCGAGCGGGGCAGCGCGTACATCGGCGATCTGCTCAGCCGGGGGCCGGGCGCGGTACCGGTGGCACTGAACGTCAAAGGCTTCACCAGCACCCATCTGGCGATTATTGCCAGCACGGGCAGCGGCAAGAGCTATCTGGCCGGTGTGCTGCTGGAAGAGCTGATGATGCCCTACAACCGGGCTGCGGTGCTGATTATCGACCCCCACGGCGAATACGACACCCTGCAACAGATGCAGAATCTGCCCGAATTCCGCGAGGGCAACTACAAGCCCGGCGTGCGCATCTTCCGCCCGGACGATCTGCGCGTGCGCATCAGCAGCCTGACGCTGGGCGATCTGCGCTATCTGCTGCCCAACCTCTCCGAGAAGATGCACTACCAGTTGGGCCGGGCCTATACCTTTGCCCAGCGCACGTGGGGCGAGGACAAATATACGCTGGAGCAGTTGAAGCAGGCCGTGCGTGAAACAGCCGAAGGCAAACGGGGCGCAGAGGAGGAGTTTGAAGACGATCCGACTACCGGTGCGCTCATCTGGCGACTGGGCGCGTCCCTGGGCGGGGGCAAAATTTTCAACGACTTCGAGAACCTGGAACTGGCCGAGCTCTTCCGTCCAGGAATGGCAACGATTGTCCAGTTGAACGAAGTGGACCGCCGGGAGCAGCAAGTGATCGCGGCCACCCTTTTGCGCCGGGTCTACCAGGCCCGCGTCGACACGGAAAAGGGCAAAGCCTCGCGCGGCGACCGCAACTTCGTGCCCTTCCCCGTCTTCTGCCTGCTGGAAGAGGCCCACAACTACGCGCCCGCCAACGCCGACGCGGTGAGTTCGGAAGTGCTGAAGACGATTCTGAGCGAAGGGCGCAAGTTTGGCGTGAGTGTGGGGCTGATCAGCCAGCGCCCCGGCAAGCTGGACAGCGACGTACTCAGCCAGTGCATGACCCAGTGCATCATGCGCATCACCAACCCCATCGACCAGAACCGCATTGCCGAATCGGTGGAGAGCGTGGGGCGCGACCTGCTGATGGAACTGCCTAGCCTGAGCAAAGGCCAGGTGATCGTCACCGGGGCCAGCGTCAACACGCCGGTTATGTTGAAAGTGCGCACCCGTTACACCGAGCACGGCGGCCAGGACATCGACGCCCCCGAACTCTGGCGCAAGTGGTTTGAGGGGAAAGGGTTGGCCGAGCAGCGGGACGGCGCGCTCTTTGCCGAGAAGAAGCTCAATCGGGACGAGGACGGGGAGTTATGGGCGTAGCTATCCTGCCACGCGCCAAAAATAGAGTGCCATACCGATCAACACAACGCCGTAGAGCAGCCGCAGCGCGCCCTGGGTGCGCAGCATTCCTTCTTCCATCTGGCGCGGGGTGCGGCGCAACAGCCGCTCGCTGAGCCAGTTGCGCCGGTAGCCCCGCTGGTAGCGGATGGCGTAGACGCCCTGATAGATGAAGAATAGCCCGCCCGCGGCCAGAAGAATCAGAGCGATCTGTTCCCGATTCATCTCTTCTCCTCGTCCAGGTAAACCCAGCTGATCTGCGCCCCCCATTCCGACTTCTGCATTCGTCACTCCGCATTCATTTCACCCCAGCAGAAAGCGCAGCGCATCCGGCAAGCGCCGCCGCCAGGCAGCCTCGTTGTGTTCCCCGACCGGATCGACCAGAAAGTGCAGATGCTCCTCGTCGCAGCCTTTGTGTTCCAGCAGCGATGCCACCCGTTTGCAGTGACCTTTACGCAGGGAACGCAGCAACGGAATCTGCCACCAGCGCCGGGCGGACGGCGACTCCTTCTCGCCCACGTCCAGATAGACCCGGCCTGGATTGGGGCGGGCCCCACGAATGTAGGGCAGAATCGCGCCCCCGGCAAACCAGAAGGCCGGACTCATCGCGCCCACAAAGCCGAAGGTCTGCGGGCGATGGAAGAAGGCGTAGAAGCTGATCAACCCACCCATGGACGAACCAAAGATACCCGTGTGCGCCCGATCCGGTCGGGTGCGGAAGGTGCTGTCGATGAGGGGTTTGAGGGTGTCGGCAATAAAGTCCACGTAGGCGTCGCCCATCCCGCCGCCGTGCCGCCGATCCACAAAGGGGCTATATTCCTTCAGCCGCTCCTGGCCCAGATTGGGAATCCCCACGCCGATCGCCTCGATCCCCTCCCGGCTCAGGTCGTCCAGCGTCTCGTCCACCCCCCACTCCCCGGCAAAGCTGGTAACGTCGTCGAAGAGATTCTGGCCGTCGTGCATATAAATGACCGGATAGCGCCGCTTGCCCGCCGCATAGGAGGGGGGCAGATAGACGAGAATCTCTCGCCGGTTGTGCAGTTGGGGGCTGTAGAGTTCATTGAGGGCCCGTACATCGCCAGTCACTGTATGGGCAATTCCCTGTTTCAGTTCCCGGTACTCCCTCCACCGCGCGACCGGTTGCTTCTCTCCCAACAGAATATCTCTGGGCGGCGGTGCGATGATTTCGTAGCTATACATAGCCTTCCCTCCTTTGGGATGACAATTTGAGCAGGCGGCGATCTATCGGCTTTTTGGGGGGCTATCTCGCGCCGCGAATGGTGGCGACGATGCGGGCCAACTGCTCCACTGCGAAGTCGATCTGCTCCGGCGTATTGCTGCGTCCCAACGTCAGGCGCAGACCGCCATAGAGGTCCGCGGGCGGGACGCCCATC
>JACQGT010000013.1 GCA_016199425.1 Chloroflexota bacterium | reverse complement strand
TTTCTTTGTGCCTTTGTGTCTTTGTGGTTCGTATTTGTTTGGCTTTTTACGCGAGTCTACTTACAATAGTGCTATCCGAAAATTTCCGTAGGTTTCCAATTTTCCTGAAAGGTTGAAGGCGTGAACGAAGAACTCATTTTGGCATTGCAGGCCGGTCAAGCCGAGACCGACCCCAAATTTAAGGCGTTGAAAGCGGCCAGCAGCGCGCTGATCGGGGCGGCTCGTTTGGCCGGCCAGGAAAAGCTGGACGCTCTGCCTATGCAGAAGGCGCTGACAAAATTGCAACAGGCCGCGCAGTTGCTGAAAGCGACGGGTCTGGAAGATGCGGCCCTGGACAGCGCTACCGCCGCCTTTGGCGCGGCCACCCAAGCGGCCCTGGACGCGCTGGCCTTCCAATTCGCCCGTGACCTGAAGGAGAGCTTCGAGGCGCGCGGGCAGGTCGTGGAGGGACGCCCACCCACGCTGGTGGTGGACTGGCTGGTGCTGCAAATCGACATCTCCGCCCGCAAAGCCCAGTGGTTCTACGGCAAAGAGGCGCTAACCAAACCTCTGCCCCTTTCGCTGAACGGCATCATCAAAGCCTATGACCAGCAGCGCAAAGCCATTCTGGAACGCAAAGATGAGTCACCCGTTTTCCTGACCGATATCTACAGCGCCTGGAACGACCTGATGACAGAAAAGACGGAAAAGGCAGGTCGTCGCCCCGCGGGCAACCGCATCAATCTGGTGGAAACCTACGCCAAACTGGTGCTCAACCGGCAGGTCGCCCGCTTCTGGAACGCGCCTTCGCGCAGCACATTCAAGGACTACGAACGTCCCTTTTTCGTGCGCGATCTGGTGCTGGCCAACGAGACCGGCGCGACAGTAGAGATCGATGGCAAAGCCTATCGCCTGCGCCTGGGCACGGCCACCAAAAGCCAGGCCGACAACCCGACCCGCAGCGTCTGGGTTCCCGCTTCCGCGTTGGGGGGCGATTATTACAGCGATGTGACGTTTGAGGAATAGAGATGATGGGATAATGAGATGATGGACGGGGTCGACCCATTACCCCATCATCTCATCATCCCCTCCCATACCCGATTGGAGTCTTATCCGATGACTATCCTCTCCCGCCCCCTCGCCCGCCACATCGTTGAAGTTCTGGGCAGCACAGGCACACCGCCGGCCCGGGGCGTCCAGCATTTCAATGCCGGCAATCTCTCCCTCCTCGACGCACTGGACGACTACTATCTCTCCTCCTATCTGCAGGATGGGGGCGGTGCGTACAAAATGGTGGTGGGGGACTACGGCAGCGGCAAGTCCCACTTTCTCTACTGTCTGCGCGACCGGGCGTGGAGCAAAGGTTTCGCCGTCGCCAAAGTCGATCTCAGCCCGGTGGAGACACCCTACAACGACCAGCGGCTGGTCTACGCCGCGGTGGCGCGCAATCTGATCTGGCACGAGCAGAGCGAGGAAATTTCCGACGAGCAGGGATTGCCCCGTTTTCTGGAAGGGACGCTGGAACGGGTGCTGGGTGGCCCGCCCACGCTGGAAGCGTTGACCCATCCCAACTACCGGGGGCTGGTGGACACGCTGGAATCCACGGCCATCGACAGCCTGGCCTACCGGGCCGCTGTCCTGGCCTACTTCGACGCCCTGATCCGGGATTTCGACGAGCGGCTGGATTCCCTCACCCGCTGGCTGCTCGGCTCCAACACCACACCCGACGACACCAAAATCCTGCGCGAGGTGGGCGTGACGGGCAAAATTAGCCGCACGAACGCCTTTCGGATGCTGCGTTCACTGGTGCAGACGATCCGGGCGCTCTCCTACAGCGGGCTGATTCTGCTCTTCGACGAAGTGGATCGCATGTCCAGCATCGGCGGCAAGGCAGAAAAGCTGGCGACGGACAATCTGCGCGAGGTCATCGACCGCACCCGGGATGATTTGCCCGGTGCGTTGTTCATCTACGCGGTGCCGCCCCAGTTTATCAACGACATTGTGCCCCGCTATCCGGCCCTGCAACAGCGGGTGCGCGCGCCGGGGCGTTTTAGCCGGGCCAACCACTTCAGCCCCCAGATCGCGCTGGATCACCTGGACCTGGACGAGAACGACCTGCTCCTGGCGATTGGCGAGAAGCTGATCCCCATCTACGAGACGGCCTTCGACACCAGCCTGGACTGGCCCATCCAGCAGGCCAACGCCGTGATTCTGGCCAATGTGGCGCGGGATGTCTTTCTGGATGTGAGCCACCGGCGGCTCTTTGTCAAGGCCTTCATCACCGAACTGGCCCGCCAGCACGCGGGCAGCCAACACCTGCTCACCGAAGACGAGGCCATCGCCATCATCCGCGGCCAGGTGGACGAGTTGAGCGGCGGCGAGACGCCGCCGTTTTGAATGCGGAATGCGGAATGGGGACGTAACGCAAGCTGTCAGCTTGCGCAGAATGGGGGATAGGATGAAACGTTTGCCCACCTGGCGCGAAATGCACATGGACACGACGCCGGAGGCGGAAGCGATTCAGTTCGCCTTTTACCGTTCCGCGCCGGGGTGGAGGAAACTGGCGATGATGTCCAGCCTCAACCGCAGCGTGCGAACCCTTGCGATGTCTGGCTTGCGTAGCCGGCATCCCAACGCCTCACTGGAGGAATTGCGCTATCTGTTGGCGGAGCTGCTGTACGGCACAGAAATAGCCGAGAAGATACGTTCTGTAGTTCCTGCCGCAGGTGCGTTGGGGAATGAATGATTCGGAATTGGAAAGAATAGCGTCATGGACATCGATGATCTGCTTTCAGCCATTCTTGGCAACCGCATTCGGATAACAGATCACGCGGATAGCGAAGCTGCGGCAGATGGATTGTCATTTGACGAAATCTACTTCAGTGTCCTGCACGGCGAAATAATCGAGCAGTACCCGGAAGATAAACCCTATCCAAGTTGTTTGGTCTATGGCGATACATTCGCCGGCGACCAGGTGCATAGTGTTTGGGCATACAATCGTGAGACAGAATGGACGGTGATCATCACTGTCTATCGTCCTGATCCGGACAGATGGATCAATTGGCGGCAAAGGAGACCCCGGATATGACCCCATTTTTACACTGCCCTATCTGTGGCGGAGAGATCATCGAAAAAGAAGTGGAAAAATTACTGCACGGCGGTAGCCATACAGCAATTCTGATCGTGCAGGCAGAAGTCTGCCTGCGCTGTGGTGAACGGATGTACAGCCAGGAGAGCGTGCGCCGTTTCGAGCGTATCCGCAATCAATTGCTCCGCGAAGATGTGGCAGGCTTTCAACCCATCGGACAGACGTTTCAGGTAGTATAGAACCAACAGCCCAATGATCGGTACCCGCGTCGAACACCCAACCTACGGCCCCGGCCAGATCGTCGCCCTCTTCCGCAACGGCGAGGAATGGATGGTGCGCTTCGAGAGCGGTCTGCGTTTTCGCCGCCCCCGCCAGGAGTTTATCGGCCAGATGCCCACCACCCCCGCGCCCGCCCCAATGACCGTCTTCACCCCTGCGCCGATGACCCCCAGCCAACTGGACGCGCGCAACCTCATCGAGGCCCTGCGGGTGGGCGTGGCCCCGGCCCGCCACGCCCAGGAGTTGACCATCGGTCTGGAAAGCGAGCGGGCCAGCCTGAGCAGCGCCCTCGTCCAGACCCACCAGAGCGGCGGCGACGCGCGCGCC
>JACQGT010000261.1 GCA_016199425.1 Chloroflexota bacterium | reverse complement strand
TTCCTGATTCGTACCTGTCTGGACTTGTGAATCATTCAGGAACCCAAATATTTGATCCCCCCCGAATTTTGCACAAAATTTGGGTATCAGTCATCAGTCATCAGTTGCCAATCCCCAGTCCCCAGTCCCCAGTCACGCTACTTTTTCTGTTTTACTGTAAAGCCCTGGGGACGCACGAGCAGGACAAGAACGATAATCACAAATGGAATGGCCGGTTTGAAGCTGAAATTCAGACCGAACCAGCCGTTGAGGAATTGCATGACGGTATTTTCGGAAAAGGCGACCAGATAAGCGCCCAGAATTGTGCCGGGGAAACTGGTCATCCCGCCCAGGACGGTGGCAGCAAAGACAGAGAGAATTGCCAGCCAGCCCACCGTTGGGTTCACCCACGTGTAGATGCCCCACAACGCGCCGGCCACCCCGGCCATCCCGCCCACCAGTAGCCAGGTCAGGTCGTGGACCCGCTCCACGGGGATGCCGATGACCCGGGCCAGGGCGAAGTTATCGGCCAGGGCGCGCATCTCCCGGCCCAGGGGCGTATAGTTGAGGAGCAGACTGAGCGCAATCACCAGCCCGATGCTGGTAGGCACAACCCAGAAAAAGATGTTTGTGATGGTGAAGAGATCGTTCTGGAACCAGATTTCGAGCGGCACGCGGATGCGCTTGTCGAAGATATTGTAGCGGTCGGCCAGCAGAAAAAGGGTGTAGCGTAGGATCAGGCCCAGGGCAAAGGAGGCCAGAATCAGCGTGTACATAGAAGAGTTCAGCCTGGCCAGTGGGCGAAAGACGATGCGGTGGGAGAGCAGCGCGACCAGAGCGGACACACAAAACGATATTCCCATCACCAGCAAAGGATTGCCCGAAACGAAGAGTGAGACCACCAGTGCCACGTATGCGCCGACGGTAATCAGCTCCGCGTGGGCGAAGTTGGGCAGGCGCAGGACGGCAAAGGTGAGGGTCAGACCCACGGCCATCAGTGCGTAGAGGCTGCCCACCTGCACTGAGCGCATCAGCGAATCGAGCAAGAGTGGAGTGGTCAAGAACGGACCCCGGGTTGGAAGAAGGTATGGAAAGGATAGAGCCGCATCTGCTTCAGTAGACCGCAGACCGCAGACGGCTGATAACGTCCCCGCCACTTCACATTGTCAGCGGGGCGGAGACTGGCAGATTTCGTCGTTCTGGTGGGCAGGCTTTGCGTAGAGGAGTATACCACAGATGCGGGGAATAGTTTCGACGGCGGACCGCAGACGACCGACAGCGAATCCGATCCGCGGTCTGCGGTCTGCGGTCTGCGGTCTGCGGTCTGCGGTCTGCGGTCTGCGGTCTGCGGTCTGCGGTCTGTCGTCCGTGGTCTGCGGTCTGCCGTCCTCTACAGCACCCCTTCCCGGCGGAAGGCTGCGGCCAGCCGGGCAATGCCCTCGCCGATCTCCTCCGGCGTGTTGTAGCCAAAACAGAGACGCAGACAGTTTTTCCCCGCCACCCCATCCGCGGCAAAGTTGTTGCCCGGCAGGTAACCCACATCGTCGGTCGCCAGAATTTTGTCCCGGATGGCGGCCACGTCCACGGTTTCTCGTAGCTTCAGCCAGACGAAAATACCCCCCTGTGGACGGCTCCAACTGACCCCATCGACCGCAAAGTGTGTGTCCAACGCGGCCAGCATCGCGTCCCGCTTGGCCTGCTGCACGTCGTTGATCTCCTCGATGTGGGACATCAGATTGTCCTGGGCGAAGCGATGGACAGCGAAAGAGGCGAAGGTGTTGACCGAACCGCCGCTCTTGGCCCCCATCGCCCGCTGCAAAATCTCCTTCGGAGCGGTCAAGTAGCCCAGGCGCATCCCCGGCGCGATGATCTTCGAGAAAGAAGCCACGTACATCACCAGTCCCGTGTCGTCCAGCGCGTGAAGAGAAGTCACATCCTGCCCCTCAAAGCGCAGGTCCACGTAGCAGTCGTCCTCCAGAATGGGCACGCCGTAACGCTGGCAGAGGGCCACCATCGCCTTGCGCCGTGCCAGGCTCATCGTCCAGCCCTGGGGGTTTTGGAAGGTGGGCACAGTGTAGATAAATTTGGGCGGCTTGCCGTCAGCAATCGCCCCCTGGATGACCACTTCCAGCGCGTCGATCTGCATCCCCTCATCGTCGGTGGCGACGCCGCGCAGCTCCGCGCCGAAGCGGCGCAGGGTGTTGAGCGTGCCCGCGTAGACGAAATCTTCCACAATCACCACATCGCCGGGGTCGAGGAGCGTCTCTGCGATCATATGGATGGGTTGGCCGGAGCCGTCACCCAGAATGATATCATCGGCTGTGACCTGAATGTTGCGGTCTCGCTGCAATTTGGCCGCCACAAAACCGCGCAGGGGTGTGTAGCCCTGGGGATGGGCATAGAGCGCCAAATCCCGGCCATCTTCGGCCAGCCCCTTTCTCAGCCCCTCCACCAGCCCGTCCAAAGGCAGGGTCGCCGGGTCGGGATAGGCCACGGCGAAGTCGTACTTGCCCCGCTTTGCCATGCCCAACGGCTTGGCATCTGCTGCGCGGCTGGAGAGAAGAGCGGTGAAATTGAATGCTGTCATGGGGGAAGGACTCCGTGGGTGATGATGGGATGATGGGGGTGACGTATTGCGTGTTGCGTATTGC
>JACQGT010000257.1 GCA_016199425.1 Chloroflexota bacterium | reverse complement strand
CCGTTGGAAGTGCATAACATCGGTGACAGCCGCAAGGAACGTCAGGAGCGGGTGCAGGAGTTGCTGAAGATTGTGGGGCTGAATCCCTATTTCATCAACCGCTACCCCCACGAGTTTTCCGGCGGCCAGCGCCAGCGTATCGGCGTGGCCCGCGCGTTGGCCGTGAATCCCTCCTTTATCGTCTGCGACGAACCCATCTCCGCCCTGGATGTCTCGATTCAGGCCCAGGTTATCAACCTGCTGGAAGATTTACAACAGGAATTTGGACTGACCTATCTCTTTATCGCCCACGACCTTTCGGTTGTGCGCCACATCTCTGACCGCATTGCCGTGATGTATCTGGGCAAAATTGTCGAGTTGACGGATCGGGATGAACTCTACGCCAACCCGCTGCACCCCTACACCCAGGCGTTGCTCTCGGCTGTGCCCATCCCCGACCCGGAAATCGAGAAGAAGCGTCAGCGTATCATCCTGGAGGGCGATGTGCCCAGCCCGGCCAACCCGCCCCAAGGCTGCAACTTCAACACCCGCTGCCCTCGGGTGATGGACATCTGCCGCCAGATCGACCCGGAGTTCAAAGAGGCCGGCGACAGCCATTACGTGGCCTGTTTCCTCTACGAATAAGTGTGTTGTACGCCGTCAGTCTAATTGGTTGGCGGTTTTTGTCATATCGTTTCAAAGGAGAGCTCTATGACCAGAAGGTATCGAAGTTTCATTTTGCTGGCTGTGCTGCTGATCCTGGCAATGGCGTTGGCGGCCTGTCCGGCAGTACAGCAACCCCAAGTCATTGAAGTAGAAGTAACCCGCATTGTGGAAGGTCAGTCACAGGTTGTCGTGGTGACGGCAACCCCTGAGCCTGTTGCCGAAATAAGCACCGCAGCGCCCCGCCCCGACACCTACACCGATGTGGTCTTTGGCGACATCGACACGATGGATCCGAACCTGGCCTACGATACGGCCAGCGGCGGGCTGATCATGAACGTGATGGAGACGCTGATCTGGTTCGACCACAAGAATGCCACCAACTTTGTCCCCATCCTGGCCACGGAAGTGCCCAGTGTGGAAAACGGCGGTATTTCGGAGGACGGCCTGACCTACACCTTCAGCATCCGTCAAGGCGTTACCTTCCACAACGGCAACGACCTGACCCCCAGCGACTTTGCCTACACCTTCCAGCGCGGTCTGCTCCAGTCTGACCCCAACGGCCCCCAGTGGCTGCTGTTGGAGCCGATCCTGGGCTACACATCGGGGGACGTGACCGAAGAGATCGGCGAGGGTGCCTATGCTGGCGATCCCGAGGCCCTGAAGACCAACGCCACACCGGAAGAACTGGCCGCTGTCTGTGAGAAAGTGCAGGCGGCGGTGGCGGCCGATGACGCCGCCGGCACGCTGACCTTCAACCTGGCCCAGCCGTGGGGTCCCTTCCTGGCCACCCTGGCCCAGACCTGGGGCGCAGCCATCGACCAGCAGTGGGCGGCAGAGAACGGCGCCTGGGACGGTTCTTGCGACACCTGGGCAGACCACTACGCCCCCGGCGCAGAGAACGACGAGTTGTCCAGCATCATCAACGGCACCGGCCCTTACATGCTGGAAAGTTGGACCCCCGGCGAAGGCTGGGTGCTGGTCGCCAACGAGAATTACTGGCGAGCCGCTGACGATCCCATGTGGGAGGGCGGCCCGACTGGCGCGCCTGCCATCAAGCGTGTGGTGCGCAAGCTGGTGAACGAATGGGGCACCCGCTTCGCCATTCTGCAGGCTGGTGATGCTGAAGTTGTCAGCGTGCCCGTGGCCAACCGGCCGCAGGTCGACGAGTTCGTAGGCGAATTCTGCGACTGGCGCACGGACGAATGCACCCCCTCCGATACCCCGGATGCGCCTCTGCGCAAATGGGGCAACCTGCCCAGCACCAGCCGCACCGACATCTTCTTGAACTTCAACGTCGGCACGGATGAGAGCGGCAACAACTCGTACATCGGCAGCGGCCAGTTGGACGGCAACGGTGTGCCGGCTGACTTCTTCAGCGATATTCACGTGCGCAAGGCCTTCAATTACTGCTTTGACTACGACGCCTATATCAGCGATGCCCTGAACGGCGAGGGTGTGCGCAACAACGGCCCCATCATTCTGGACATGCTGGGCTACAACCCGGACGGTGAGATGTACGAGTTCGACCTGGACAAATGCGCCGAGGAGATGGCCCTGGCCTGGGACGGCCAACTGCCCGACATCGGCTTCCGCGTCCAAGTGGCCTTCAACACGGGCAACGTCACCCGCCAGACCGTGGCCGCCATCCTGCAGAACAACTTCCTGGCTGTGAACTCCAAATACCAGATCGACATCATCGGTCTGCCCTGGCCTACCCTGCTGCGCTCCTTCCGGGCCGCTCAGTTGCCGGTCGCCATCAGCGGCTGGATCGAAGACATCCACGATCCCCACAACTGGGTGCAACCCTTCACTGTGGGCACCTTCGCCGGTCGCCAGAACTTACCTGCGGATCTGAAGGCCCAGTTCCAGGCACTGGTGAATGCCGGTGTGGCCGCTGCGGATCCGGCTGAGCGTGAGGCCATCTACTTTGAGCTGCAGAAGCTGCACCACGACACCGTCATCCAGGTCACCATGGCCCAGGCGACCGGTGTGCGTTATGAACAGCGCTGGGTGCAGAATTACTTCTACAACCCGGCCCTCTTCGACAACTACTTCTACGCCTTTGGTCTGGCTCAGTAAGTAGACCTGGTTCGTTCACATCACCGGCGAGGGTTCTCCCTCGCCGGTGATTTCCTGTGTGGGTGAGAAAACATGACAGCCTACATTATCCGTCGCATCATTCAACTGCCCATCACCGTCTTCGGGGTGACTGTTCTGATCTTCCTGATGTTGCAAGTGTTAAGCCCCGCGGAGAGGGCCGCCCTCTACATCAAGGACATCCCCAAGAATGAAAACCAGATCGACCGGGTGATCAAACGCTATGGCCTGGACAAGCCCATCCACATTCAATACATCAATTGGATGTTTGGGACCACCGACCAGGAGACCGGCCAGCGCGTCGGCGGTGTCTTGCGCGGGGATTTGGGCTATTCGCGTACGGGGCGCGAACCGGTGATCGACCTTTTGCTGCGTCGCTTCCCGGCCACATTAGAATTAGCGATCTGGAGTTTTGTCCCGATTCTGGGCATCGGCATCTGGCTGGGCATTCTGGCCGCGGTCAACCACAACAAATGGTTTGATCAGCTCGCCCGTCTCTTTAGTATTGTCGGCTATTCCTTCCCCACATTTGTCTTTGGGCTGTTGGCGCTGATGTTGCTCTACGCCAAGACGGGCTGGTTTCCGCCGGGCCGCCTTTCGGATTGGGCCAATCAGATCGTCCTCGCGCCGGCCTTCGTCCAATATACCCATCTAAACACCGTCGATGCACTTCTCAACGGGCGTTTCGATATTTTCCTGGACGCCCTGCGCCATATATTTCTGCCCATTATCACCCTCTCTTATCTTTCCTGGGCGCTGCTCCTGCGCATCACCCGTTCGTCCATGCTGGAATCCCTGCGCCAGGACTACATTGTGACAGCCCGCTCGAAGGGTCTTTCCAGGCGGGATGTAATCAACAAACACGCCCGACCCAATGCGTTGATTCCTGTAGCCACCGTCGGCGGGTTGACCGTTGTGGGTTTGCTCAACGGTGTGGTGATCACCGAGACAATTTTCAACTATCCCGGTCTTGGCTCTGCCGTGGCTGTCGCCGCGGTCAGCCTGGATGTGTTGACTGTGCTGGGCTTTGTACTCTTCAACGCGTCGCTGTTGATCGGCGCCAATCTGGTGGTGGACGTTCTCTATGCCCTGCTCGATCCCCGGGTTCGCCTGGGCTGATCTCTCAACGTAGGGGCGCTTGCTTGCTGCGCCCGTGACCTGAAGCGGGCGCAGCAAGCAAGCGCCCCTACGAAAAGTTCTTTGCGCGAGGAACTCCTCCTATGGAGAACGCAATTTCTACCATCAATCTCAGCCGGCGCGACGGCGCGTTTGTTCTGCCCGAACCCAGCGGCCTGGAACGGCTGCTGGGGCCGGAATGGGCGCGCATCCTACGCGGGCTGCTCACCAATCCGCTGTCGGTGCTGGGGTCTCTGATCGTCTTGCTCTTCCTGGCCATTGCATTCCTTGCGCCCACTCTGGCCCCGCCTGTGCGCCTCAATGCAGACCCGTATAATATCCCGCGTGACGGTTTTGGCCCCACGCCCAAAGCGCCGGGCGCGGAGTGGAGCCGAGGAGCGCCGCCGCTTCCTTTCTGGTACGAGCCGATCACAGGCAAGAGCGAATGGGTTCATCTGATGGGGACGACGAGCGGCCAGTTTGACATCTTCTACGGCATCATTTGGGGAACCCGCACCGCACTGCTGGTGGGGATTCTGGTGGTGGCTTCGTCCCTGTTCATCGGGCTGATCGTCGGCTCGCTCTCCGCATTCTACGGTGGCTTCATCGATGATGTACTGATGCGCATCACCGAAATTTTTATGGCCTTCCCTTTCCTTCTGGCCGCGCTCACACTTTCGGCCATTCTCGTGCCGTTGATCGGGCGCGGCATCTGGCCGTCGGTCATTGCTCTCGTTGCCTTTGGTTGGATGACCTACGCCCGCGTGTTGCGCGGGGACATTCTGACGACCAAAGAGCGGGATTTCGTGCTGGCGGCCAGGACGGTGGGCGCGCAGGACAATCGGATTTTGATCCGCCACGTGCTGCCCAACGCCATCTTCTCCACAATGGTGCTGGCCTCGCTGGATGTGGGTGCCGTTGTGCTTAGCTTTGCCGCCCTCAGCTTCCTGGGCGTGGGCACGGACATTGGCTACGCCGATTGGGGGCAGGTCATCAGCTTTGCCCGGGACTACATTCTGAGCCTGGACACCTACTGGTACATTATTGTCTTTCCGGGGATTGCACTGGTGCTTTTTGGTCTGGGCTGGAATCTGATCGGCGACGGCTTGCGGGATATTCTGGACCCGCGCATGCGCGGCAAGGACAGCTAAGGATTGGCGATCATTTAACTTGTGGATTTCACGTACTGTCCTACGCTGATCGTCAGGCGAAATCCACAAGTTGTTTAGCCGCCAATCCTAAGGCGACAAGGAATCACTCCGATTGTGCTGGAAAGCTGCTGGGATAGTGAACCGTAGAGCAACGGGGCGGCTGATTATTGGGACGATTCTTCTCTTGTGGGTTGTTGGTGTGGCAATGTTCCTTGCCCCCACCAGCGCAGCCCAAAGCGGGGACGACGCATCCCGGTCAATGAGTGACATTCGGGATCGGTTATCACCACCACCCGTTTCCGATCCACCCACTTTGGTGGAATTGGGCCATACTGAGTATTATCTCTACTGTATGGTCTGTCATGGCGACAGAGGCCAGGGGCTGACGGAAGAGTGGCGCAATGCCGGCGACCCAGCCGACGCCAACTGCTGGCAAAGCCGTTGCCACGCCGCCAACCACCCACCCGACGGTTTCGAATTGCCCCGCTATGCGCCGCCGGTCATCGGCGACTATACCCTGGCCCGCTTTGCCACCATCGGTGATCTCCACGAGTACATCCAGTTTTCCATGCCCTGGCACATGCCGGGCTTTTTGGAGGACGAGCAGTACCAGCGAATTGCCGTCTATTTGGCCGACGCCAACGGAATAACCGGCTTGAACAGCGATTTGGATTGGATGGAACTTGCGGCAAGAGCGCCCACATCCCGCACGAGTGTAGCGCAGCCTGTTGTCCAAGCCGCTGTGTCTGAAGCAAAAGTGTCGAATCAGATATGGGTAAGACCACTTCTGATTCTAGCTGGGGCTGGTCTGGTGGTCGGTGGGGTCGCCTGGGTGCGCAGAAGACGGCGCTGAAATAGTCAATCGCATAAGGATTCGTGGGGCGTAGGGGCCTGCTTGCTGCGCCCGCTTCGGGCCACGGGCGCAGCAAGCAGGCCCCTACGCATGATTACCTGAACAACTATAGTTGCTTCTGTCGAGGTTGCACTTTGGCGATTTTGACAGATGAGCGTAATAGGGTACGATAGCGTGTAACTTGCGTGCAGAGCAGTCAGTCCCACGATTGTGATGCAAGCAGATTTTTAGTACATCTGTAGTTTTTGTTCACCAAAGGAGATGGATATGCACTACACCAAGAAATGGCTGACTCTGGTCGGTGTCTTGACAGTGCTGGCCTTCGTGCTGGCTGCCTGTCCTGCCCAACCGGCAGGCCAACCCCAGATCGTCGAAGTGACCCGAGAGGTCGAAAAGATCGTTGAGAAGGAAGTGGTGAAGGAAGTTGAAGTCACGAAGGAAGTTGAAGTCGAGAAGATTGTGGAGGTCTCGGCTGAAGACTACACCACACCCCACCCCATCCTGAGCGACATCGTTGTGCGCCAGGCCATTGCCCAGTGCATCAACCGGGATGAGCTGATCGCCTCCGTTTACCCCTACGTGGCGGACGATGTGAAGTCCACCCTGCGTATGGACACCTTCCTGCCCAAGAGCCACTGGGCTTACAGCGGCGGCTATACGGATTATGCCTATGATCCGGCTGCGGCGATGGCCTCTCTGGAAGCGGCGGGCTGGGTCGATGCAGATGGCGACGGCATCCGCGAGAAGGATGGCAACCCGCTCTCCCTGAAATTCACCACCACCACCGCTCAATTCCGCCAGACCTGGGCCGCGGTGGCCGAGCAGAACTTGAAGGGCTGCGGCATTCAGATCATCCGCCTGCACACCCCCGCCTCCTGGTGGTTCGGCGACAGCACCGGTCTCTCCCGCCGTGACTTCGAGTTGGGCGCTTTCGCCTGGGTCGGCCAGACCAACCCCAGCGGTCGCACCCTCTACGCCTGCAACCAGATTCCTCTGCCCAGCAACAACTGGGAAGGCCAAAACTACATGGGCTGGTGCAACGAGGAAGCCAGCCGGGCCATCGTTGCTGGCAACAACACTCTGGACCGGGCCGAGCGCATTGCCGCTTACGACACCGTGCAGAAGCACTTCTCCGCGGATATGGTCTCCCTGCCCCTCTTCCAGCGGGCCGAGGCCGAAGCCTGGAGCACCAATCTGCTCAACTTCCGCCCGGATCCCACCGAGTACACCTCGGCCAACTCCTGGGAGTGGGAACTGGCGGACGGCGGCGACACAATGGTCGTCGGCTTCTCCCAGGAACCCTCCACAATGTTCAGCCTGATCGCTTCTGCGGCTGTGCAGCGCCAAATCGCTCAGATGAGCCAGGGCATCTTGAGCACCCAATATAGCTATGACTACCAGCCTGTGATGCAGGACGGTCTCTCCACCCTGGAAGCGGGCCTGGCCACCAATGAGATGGTGGAAGTCAAGGCCGGCGATATGGTCTACAATGTGGACGGCGAGCCGGAAGAATTGGCAGCCGGCACAAAGATTATCGTGGACGGCGAGACAGTCGAGTACGACGGCTCCAGTGCGGTGATGTTGCCCCAACTGGTCGTCACCTACAAGATCAAGCCCTTCACCTGGAGCGATGGCACCCCGGCTTCTGTGGGTGACATGGAACTCTCCTACCAGATCGACTGCGACAAGACCTCGGGTGCGGTTTCCTACATCACCTGCGATGCTATGCAGGGTGTGGAATTTGGTCCGGAGATGCAGGCTGTGGTCACTTATGTGCCCGGCTACCAGGACCCGACCTACTTCCTCAGCCCGATTGGCGTCTATCCCAGCCACCAAGTCTTGGGCGATGGCCGCAACCTGGCGGATGTGCCAGCGGCCGAGTGGGCCACCCTGCCCGAAATCGCCGAGAAGCCCCTGAGCGCCGGCCCCTTCGTCATCACCAACTGGGTGAAGGGCGAACGCATCGAGATGGATGTCAACCCCTACTTTGAGCCTGCGCCCAAGGTGCAGAAGGTCATCGTCGTTATCGTCCAGGACACCAACCAGGCCGTGGCCCAGTTGCTGGCCGGCGATCTGGACTACCTGGAGCGGGCCACCCTGGGTGGCGGCGCTGAAGTGCAGACTGTCATCGACGCCGCGGCGGAAGGCAAAGTCAATGTGGAGATCATCCCCAGCCCGACCTGGGAACACATCGACATGAACCTGTATACCAAGTAGTCAGGCTCCCCTGTTCGCAACGGGCGCGAAGCAGGTGGGCTGACGTACACCACTACTCATGCGTGCTGTGTGACAACGAAAGCGGGTGGGGCATTCCGTACTGGATTGTTCCACCCGCTTTTGCTTTGTGATTTCCGGTAAGAGAGGGACGCAGATTTTCATGATCGAAATGGATCAGCGCAGATCAATTCAGATCATGAAAATCTGCGTCCTCTCTGAAAATTGTGGATAGTCGGGAGTTGGAATTATGACCAATTATCTGATCCGCCGCGTCATCCAGATGATCTTTGTGATCTTTTTGTCGGCGCTGGCGACTTTTATTCTCTTTAACATCGCACCAGGCGGTCCGCTGACCGGTTTGCAGCAGCAACAGCAGCGCTTGAGCCGGGAAGATATCGCACGTATCAAGGCCCAATACGAGTTGGACCTCTACCTGCCTGTGCGTTTCTCCCGCTGGCTGATCGGCGTCCCCTCTGGTCCCATCCTGGTCGGCGGGCAGGAGTTGTTTGCCAATATCCCCATGGGCTGTTACTTGACCCGGGAGGAGCAGGTGAGGGATCGCAACGGCAACACAGTCACCCGGCCCACGGGTTGCGATGATTACGTCTATCTCTCCGAGATTTCCGAACTGCACCCGGCCGTACGCAGCAGCAAGGGCATCCTGCGCGGGGACTTCGGGCAGTCAACCGTCATTCGCCCTGGTCGCCCTGTACTGGACGAACTGCTCAGCCGCCTGAACGCTACTCTGGAACTGCTGGTGACAGCGACGCTCCTTTCGCTATTGATTGGCGTGCCCATCGGCATCTACAGCGCGGTCAATCAATACTCCCGCTTCGACTACTTCTTTACAACACTGGCCTTTATCGGTTCGTCCATGCCTGTCTTTTTCTTCGCCCTCCTGTTGATTCTGGTCTTCTCGGTTATGCCAGTCTTCTTGCAGGACACCATCCCCTGGATTCCGCGCCTGCCCTCCGGTCTGCGCGAGGCCATGCGCGGCTACAGTATCGCCGACTGGTTGCCCCGGGTGGAAGCCGGCTCCCTCTGGGATCGGGCGCTCCATCTCTTTATGCCCCTGCTGGTGTTGACATTCTTCAATATGGCCGGCTGGAGCCGCTTTGTGCGGACTTCCATGTTAGAAGTGTTGCGCCAGGATTACGTGCGCACGGCCCGGGCCAAAGGGCTGATGGAGAGAGTCGTCATCTACAAGCATACCCTGCGCAACGCTCTGATCCCCTTTGTGACGATTGTAGTGCTGACGATCCCCGGCATCTTCAGCGGCGCCATCATCACCGAGACGGTCTTCGCCTGGCCGGGGATGGGACGCCTCTACTTTGACGCCCTCAGCCGCAGTGACTGGCCGATTGCCCTGGCTTTTATCTTCATCACCGCGGTGTTAACCGTTTTTGCCCTTCTGTTGGGCGACATTCTCTACACAGTCGTCGACCCGCGTATCAAATACAAATGAGATTGGCGATTAGCGATTAGCGATTAGGGAGTAGAGATCGGCGACGAAGCTCACCAGTCACCAGTCGCCAGTCCCTTACCTTCTGGGAGCAGATCAATGG
>JACQGT010000260.1 GCA_016199425.1 Chloroflexota bacterium | reverse complement strand
GCAATACGCAATACGCAATAAAAAACCCCTCTGCCGGGGGATACGGGCAAGAGGGGTGCGGGCAACATACGGCGCGCATCTCATCTTCCGGTGTATCACACCGACGGAATTGGCACCTGACACAGGGAAAACCGTTGCCGGTTCGCGCTGCCGGTTGCCGAGGCTTCGTAGGGCCGTTCCCTCCACCTCTCGTGATAAGAGCAACTGGGCTATGCGGTTGTGGGCGCTATGATACCACAGGGCGGGGGGAAGTCAAAAGTGCTAAGGACTCGTCGAACTCGTCGGGGGCGGCGGGATGCAGGGCGTAGCCAGCAGCGTGCTGCTGTTCCAACCGTAAAACCTGGATGCGCTTCAGGGTGATCTGTAATGCCTGGCGGATGAAGGCCGAACGGCTGGTATCCATCTCAGAGACGGTCTTGTCTACCACCTGAAGCAGGTCATCGTCGATTGTGATTTGTACAGTTCGTCTGGTCATTAGAAGAGTGCTTTTCCTCGCAAAATCGAACAGTTATCCATAGAGTTATCCATAGTCTACTGTGGAGAATGGATATATGCAAGTTGTGGACATCGGTGGGAACTGGCAAAGGATGGATGGCCGATGGCAAATGCGCGAGTAGTTACCGCGCTGTTCCCGTAGATTGAAATTTCGGCCATTGCGTGTTAGAATCTTTTATGCCCTCAACACAAGCAGTACACCCTGCACACTGACGTGCAAGTTCGCATATTCTTGCCGGTCCGCTAGCCCCTGCATTCTTGCGCAGCGGCCTATAGCACCAGGAGACATTCAATGACAGACGTTATACAGCAGCTAACATCACTGGAGAACCAAAATGGGCGGGCCAAGAGCTTTCCCTATCCGGGCATTCCCACCACCGCCGATGGCTCCGACACAGTAGTTTGGGTGGAAACTGCCATCACCCAGGGCGCCTGCGCCTACCCCATCACCTCGTCCACCAGCATGGGCGGCGGCTATGGCGCGGCCGTGTCCAATGGCAAGCAGAATCTATGGGGTGAGACCCTCAGCTTTATGGAGCCGGAATCCGAGCACAGCGCGGCCACGGCCTGCGAAGGCTTTGCCCTGACCGGTGGCCGGGTGAGCAACTTCACCTCCGGCCAGGGGCTGATTTTGATGCACGAGGTACTGTACACGATTTCCGGCAAGCGGCTGCCCATGGTTTTCCACATCGGCTCCCGGGCACTGACCAGCCAGAGTCTGAATGTCCACGCCGGCCACGACGATGTGATGTCCGTGCGGGAGTCGGGCTGGGGCATCCTCTTCGGGCGCACAGCCCAGGAATCGGGCGATCTGGCCCTCATCTGCCGCCGGGCCGCGGAAGCCAGCAAGACGCCCTTTATGAATGTGCAGGACGGCTTCCTGACTACTCACACCGTCGAGGATGTGCTGCTGATCGAGCCGGAGATGATGAAGGACTTTGTGGGCGCGCCCTCGGAAAAGCTGGTCAATCTCTTCGATCCCTTCAATCCGGTGATGACGGGTGTTGTCCAAAACCAGGACAGCTATATGAAGGGGAAGATCGCCCAACGCTACTATTATGATTTGGTGCCGGCCGCCATTCAGAGCGCGATGGACGAGTTCTATCGGCTGACGGGGCGCCTCTATCAGATGGTGGACGCCTATCGCATGGAGGACGCCGAGTACGCCATTGTGGGCATGGGTTCTCTGGTGGAGACGGCCAAAGCCACAGCGGATTGGATTCGGAAAAATACGGGCATTGCACTGGGCGTCGTCCACGTCACCTGCTTCCGCCCCTTCCCCGGCGCACAGATTGTCGAAACGCTCAAGCATTTGAAGGGCTTCACCGTCGTCGAGCGTATGGACGATCCCCTGGCCGCCAACAACCCGCTGACCAACGACATCAAAGCTGCTTTTACCGATGCCTACATCGGCGCGGCCGGCTACCCCAGCATCGACCACATCCCGACGATTTACAGCGGCGCGGCGGGTCTGGGCAGCCGTGACGTGCGCCCCGGCCACTTCGTCTCTATGGCGCGCAATATGACGGGCGAAGGCGGTCGCCGCTTCTTTGTGGTGGGCATCGACCACCAACTGGCCCTGCCCATGCCCGTGGATCCGGATGTGCGCCCAAAGGGCGGCTTCTCCATGCGCGGCCATTCGGTGGGCGGCTACGGTTCCGTCACCACCAACAAAGTCATTGCCACCATCGCCGGTGACGTCTTTGGTAAGAAGGTGCAGGCCTATCCCAAGTATGGCTCGGAAAAGAAGGGGTTGCCCACCACCTATTATCTGACCGTGGCCGACGAGCAGATACTAACCCACTGCGAGTTGAATCAGGTGGAGTTTGTGCCCCTGAACGACATCAACGCCTTTATCAGCAGCTCGCCGTTGGCCGGTTTGCAGCAGGGCGGCACAATTTTTGTGCAGACGCCCAAGACCACGCCCGAAGAGGTCTGGTCCATTATCCCGCCCAAATCCAAGAAGGTGATCCGGGAGAAGCAGCTACGCGTGGTGGTGGCGGATGGTGCGAAAATTGCCCGGGAAGAAGCACCCGTGGCCGACCTGGAAGTGCGTATGCAGGGCATTGTGCTGCTGGGCATCTTCCTGAAGGTGACGCCTTTTGCCGCAGACGCGGGCATTGAGGATGCGGAAGTGCTGGCCCGTTCCGAGAAGGCCCTGCGCAAATACTTTGGCAAGCGCGGCGAGAAGGTGGTGCAGGCCAACGTACGCTGTGTGCAGCGGGGTTACGACGAATGCTTCGAGATTCCCGCCAGCGTCATCGCCCAGGAGATCAATGCGCCGATTTACACGCCGGGCGTGAAGATCGAGTTGTTTGCGTAGAAAAACTGATATTTGATATTTGATAT
>JACQGT010000279.1 GCA_016199425.1 Chloroflexota bacterium | reverse complement strand
GACGAGTCGGAGCCGGGCACTTTCAAAGACCGGATGATTATGGAATACGACCCCCACCAGTTGTTGGAGGGGATTGTGATGAGCGCCTTCGCCATCGAAGCGGAACAGGCGTATATTTATATTCGGGGCGAGTATTATTTTGCCTACACCCGGATGCAGGCCGCCATCGCCGAGGCCAAAGCCGCAGGCTACATCGGCGACAACTGCTTTGGCACAGGCAAGAAGCTGGCCGTCGTGCTGCACCGGGGCGCGGGCGCGTATGAGTGCGGCGAAGAGACAGCCCAGCTTTCTTCCTTGGAAGGCTACCGGGGCCAGCCCAAACTCAAACCGCCCTTCCCTGCGTTGGAGGGGCTTTATCGGAAACCCACAATTGTCAACAATGTGGAGTCGATCGCCAACGTCACCCACGTCATGCGCAATGGCGTCGAGTGGTATCGGACCTTCGGCACGGAGCAGAGCCCGGGGATGCGCATCTTCTGTCTCAGCGGCAATGTGAAGCGGCCCGGTCTCTACGAATTGCCCCACGCCGTCACCCTGCGGGAGCTGATTTACGACTACGGCGGCGGCCCGGAGCTGGACGACGTACCCATCAAAGCGGTTGTCCCCGGCGGCCTGTCGATGAAACTCCTGACGCCCGATCAGATGGACACGCCCCTGGACTACGAAAGCGTGGCCGCGGCCGGTTCGCTGCTCGGCTCCGCGGGGGTGATTGTGATTGACGAGCGTTTTTCGATGGTGGAGATCGCCCGGCGCACCCTCTCCTTCTACCGGGAGGAGAGCTGCGGCAAGTGTACCCCCTGCCGGGAAGGGGGCGCATGGCTGGAAAAAATTATGCTGCGCATCGAAGCAGGCCAGGGGCGGGAGAAGGATTTGGAGTTGCTGGAATACATCGCCCGCAACATCGCCGGCAAGAGCTTCTGTCCCTTCGGTGAGGCGTCGGTCTGGGGGATGCAGAGCAACCTGGCGAAGTTCCGCCACGAATTCCTGGCTCACATCCAGCAGACCAATCCCGCCAGCGTCGGCCCGGAGATTCCCATCCGGCCCATCTACCGGCCCGACACCCACACGCCCAGCGGTCTGCGCCAGAACGCGCAGAAATCCCAGGGCGAGCGGATTGTCCTCCACGACGAGTTTGTGCCGGGGGACTGACGTAAGGCGTGCTGATTCCGGGAATCGGCCAGATGCGCAGGGACATTCGAGAGAGCGTGTGGCCGATTCCCGGAATCGTGCCAGGGCGTTGAGAAAGTCAGGCAGACTGTGACTATCGCGGTCCGGCAGTCCGAACTGAACGGGGGCACTAATCTGCCATTTGCCGCGCCTCCGCGTCTGCCCGTGCGCTGATTCTCGCTGGATGAGTATCACCAGCTAATCGAGATGGGCTTCTTTCAGGACGACGAGCGGATCGAGCTAATTGAGGGGATTCTGGTGCCTATGCCTCCGATGTCTTCCCGGCAAGCGGCTTGTATCCGCAAGCTACAGAATCGATTCACCAGTGAAATTTTTCCGCCGCCCAGTAATTCCGAGTAAGCCCAAGAAAGTTTTTGGACGCAGATGAACGCTGATTACGCAGAGAAAATCCGTCAATTCTGAAATCCTGTTCTAAAGACTTTCCCGGTTTTACGTAATCCGTGAAAATCCCGCCGATCCGCGTAATCCGTGTCCCTTTGTTCTGTCAAAATCAGCGGACATCCGCCCGATCCGCTTCATCCGCGTTCTATTCTTAGGAACGAATCTTAAATGGCTGACAACGTAACCCTGACAATCGACGGCAAGCAGCTCTCTGTCGCGCCGGGTATGCTTCTGGTGGACGCCGCGCAGACGGTCAACATCGAAATCCCCGTCTTCTGCTCGCATCCCAAACTGGACCCGGTGGGCTGTTGCCGGATGTGTATGGTGGAGATCGAGGGACCCCGGGGTTCGCGGCTGGCCACGGCCTGCACCACACCCGTGGCCGAAGGGATGGTCGTCCACACCAAAAGCAAGCAGGTGCAGGAGGTGCAGGAGGCCAACCTGGCCTTTCTCCTGCTCAACCACCCCCTCGACTGCCCCATCTGCGACAAAGGCGGCGAGTGCCCCCTGCAGGACCAGACCCTGCGCTTCGGGCCGGGCATCAGCCAACTGGTGGAGCCGAAACGGCTCGCCAAAAAGAATTACGATATTTCGGATCTGATTGTCCTGGATCAGGAGCGCTGCGTCCTCTGCTGGCGCTGCATCCGCTATTTGGAAGAGTGGGAGGACAAACCCCAATTGGGTCTGCACGAACGGGGCAGCCAGACCGTCATCGACATTCAGGACGGCCAGCCGGTGGACGCCAGGACCAGCGGCAATATCATCGACATCTGCCCGGTGGGCGCGCTGACCAACCGCATCTCCCGCTTCGCCTACCGCCCCTGGGAAGTGGAGCGCACGCCCAGCGTTTGCGCCCACTGCTCCATCGGCTGCAACATCCGGGTGGACACCCGCACCCACACCATCCGCCGCATTGTGGGCCGGGAGAATATGCAGGTCAACGACCAGTGGATCTGCGACAAAGGCCGCTTTGCCCACCACTGGGTCAACGGCGAGAGGCGGCTAGAGACGCCCCTCCTGCGCAAGAACGGCGAACTCGTCCCGGTCCAGTGGAGCGAGGCCCTGGACTTCGTCGCCGGTCGCTTGAGCGGGGTGAAGCAACAGCACGGCGCGAGCGCCATCGGCGCCATCGGCAGCGCCAAAATCGGCAACGAAAGCAACTACCTGCTGCAACGGCTCTTCCGTAGCGTCATCGGCGCGAATAATATCGACCACCGGGACGGCGCAGATGTGGCCGCGTTGTCCACGGGTCTGCCCGCGCTGGCCGATCTGATGAAGCCCCAGTACGGGCCGAACCCGAAGGTGGACACGATTTTCCTCTTCGGCATCGACCCCAGCGAGGAACTGCCGATTCTGGATTTGCACCTCAAGCGGGCGGTGAAGAAGGGCGGCGCCAGGCTGATTATCGCCCACCCGCGCAAGATTGAACTGACCCGCTACAACGGCCCCTATCTGGCCTACGAGCCGGGCAGCGAAGCCACCCTCCTCAACGGGCTGCTGCGGGCCGCCGCGGCCCAGAAGGAAGGGCTGAACAGCGGGGCACTCTCCCATCTGGCCGACATCAAAAAGTGGACGGCAGAGGCCGACGACCAGGCCCTGCGCGATCTCTGCCGCACAGACCCGGCGGCTGTCAAAGCGGCCGCGGCCCTGCTGGCGAAAAGCGAGAAGGCGCTGATCATCTACGGTCCCCAGGCGGCCCGGGGCAGCGACGGCCCATCCATCCGCGACGGGCTGGCGAACCTGGCCTTCCTCACCGGCCACGCCGACCGGCTGGCCTTTGTGGGGCTGGAAGCCAACAGCCAGGGCACGCGGGATATGGGCCTTCTGCCCGACCGGCTGCCCGGTCACGCGGCGCTGAACAACAGCGATGCGGTCAAGCGGCTGGAACACCTGTGGGAGTGCAAACTGCCCAGCGCGGCGGGCAAGAGCTACAAGCAGATGCTGGACGGCGGCGTCAAGGCCCTCTATGTGATGGGCGCGGACCCGGCCAGCGAGCGCCCGGATTGGGCCGAGAAGTTGGCTGGGCTGGAATTGTTGGTGGTGCAGGAACTCTACCTGACCGAGACAGCGAAGCGGGCCGATGTGGTTCTGCCCGCGCTGGGCTGGGCGGAGAGCGACGCTACCTTCACCAATCTGGAGCGGCGGGTGCAGCGTGCGCCGGCAGCCGTCACCCCGCCCCAGAGCCGGGCCGCGGCCGACTGGATGATTCTGACCCATCTGGCCCGGAAATTAGGCGCGCACTGGCACTTCGCCGACGCCAAAGCCGTGGGTGCGGAGATCGCCAAAGCGGTTCCCATCTACCGGGGGCTGACCTGGGACGCTCTCGGCGATCAGGGCGCGCAGTGGGACGCTTCTGCTCTGCGCGGTAAGCCGGAACTGAAGGAAGTGCGCCAGAAGGTGGCGAAGGGGAGCAAAGAGTACCCGCTGACGCTTGTCACCGGCACGGTTCTTTTCGACGGCGGCACGCTCTTTGGCGCGACGGAGAAGCTGGAGGGTGTGACTGTCGCCCCCGTCGTCGCGCTCAGCCCGGCGGACGCGTCCCGGCTGGGGCTGGCCGAAGGCGCGCCTGTGTCGGTCCGCAGCCCGGAGGGGTCGTTGGCGTTGACCGTCCACGTCAGCGAACAAATCCAGCCCGGCAGCGCGTGGATTCCCGAAAGCCTGCCCGGCGCGCCGGTGGGTGCGCTCCTCAACGGCAGTGTGGTGCAGCGGGTGAAGGTGGAGAAGGCGTAGTGCGTGGTGCGTGGTGCGTGGTGCGTGGTGCGTGGTGCGTGGTGCGTGGT
>JACQGT010000315.1 GCA_016199425.1 Chloroflexota bacterium | reverse complement strand
GTGAGAGAATCTCCGTCAACTATGACGAGGGGAGGGAGGGCATCGCCCTCCCTCCCCTCGTCATAACAGCTTTCACTACATTATCTGCCAGCATATAGCTGCCGCAAGGGAGCCAGGTTGGCTAGAAGCCCAATTGGGCGCTCAAACCGGTGAGGAAGGCGCTGATGTCAGTGCCGAAGGCAGTGACACCGGCGATAGCAATCACGGCAACCAGCGCAATGATGAGGCCATATTCAGCCAGGCCCTGGCCTTCTTCCTCATTGGCGACGAGAGCAAAGTTCTTGACGTAGAAATAGTACTTCATCCATTGAGACATTGTGTTCTCCTTAAATTGGGTTGATAGCATCGGTTTCAACTGTATTGCAACAGAAAGGACAGGTAACTGAGACTTGGGTGAGAATGCGTTTCAGATTTCATTCGTTTCAGATTTCATGCATAGGCTTTGTCTCCATCAGCTATCCGGCAGCGCCGGGTGTGTTATTTTCTGTGTGCCCTCAGAATATCGCTGCTTTGGTTCGATGGCAATGGTACGCTTGTCCTGGACTTACGTAGTACCGAATGGCGGGTTTGGTCTGGGTGACGGTTCGGTAGGGGCGCAGCAAGCAGCGCCCCTACGCGATTCCCATTCACTTTCCGGGAAGCGGCCAGAGCAGATGACGAGTCCGTTCTTGTCTTTATCCGTTGTAGTGTTTTGCGCCCCGGCATATTGAGAAGATACCAAGATACCGATAAAAAGTAGTACATACGTGAGGGGACATTTGATCACAAATTCCTCTACAATGATGCAAGGAATACAAGGATGCGTAGTCCGGTTGCGACACGAAAGGATCAAATGGCAGCGACACCGCCTTATCGACAGCCAAGCGGCTGGCGCGTTTTGCTGGGCAGGCACGAACGAGGACAAAGTTTGGTAGAGATGGCGATCATCATGCCCGTGATTCTGCTCATCATGGCCGGCGTGTTTGACTTCGGGCGGGTGATTTACGCCTATGTGGTCGTGGTCAATGCGACGCGCGAAGCAGCGATTGCCGGCGCGGCCGCGCAAATGAGCGACAGCGAACTCCGGACATTTATGGACGACGAGTTGGCTCGGGGTGGCGTCAACAGCGGAAGCGCTGCGTCTGTCATTGCCTACACAGACAAAGGATCGCCTCCCAAACAAACGCTGATCATAGACCTTTCTTATGAAATTCCCCTGGTCATTTTTGTTCTACCCTTCTCGACAGTTACGGTCACTTCTCATGCCGAGATGATCACATTCTGGAATTGAGGCGCTTGATGACAGGCCGCTATTCGTGGACCCACATCTTCAAAGGTTTTTCCCACAGCGTACGTGACGACGAAAATGGCCAGTCGCTGGTGATCTTTTCCCTTTTCCTGACGATCTTGATCGGTATGCTGGCTATTGTGTTGGACCTGGGCTACGGCACAGTCATGCAGCGCCAGATGCAGTTGGCCGCCGACGCCGCCGCCCTGGCCGGGGCCGCCGACCTGGCGACTGCCCCCATCGAAAGTATCGCGATCCAACGCATGCAGGATGTACTGACAGCCAATAATGCGGATGCGCAACTTTCAACATTCACTGTCATCGATGGCAGCACAACCGACGTGTGGGCCAGGCTTTCCGTTCCCACGTTTTTCTCCGGTTTGTTTGGTCTTGACGAGATTCAGGTAGAAGCACATGCCAGCGCAGCCGCTGGGCAAATCGTGGAGTCCGGCAATCTGATGCCCTTTGTGGTGCAAGAGGGTGAGTGGGTGTTGGGGCAGCCGGTGGTGCTGTGGGAAGATCAAAACGGACCCGGCAATTTTGGGTGGGTGCGCTGGACGGGACAGCAACCCAATACGCCCACTCTGGAAGCCAGCATCGACGACCCATCGCGCAGCGATACGGTGTCCATCGGCGACCTGATAAGCGGCCATTCTGGGGTCTCGTTCAAGCCTGTGCAGAGCAACCTGAACGCATGGATCGGAGAAACGGTTACCGTTATTCTCTACGATCCCGACGAAGTTCAGGACAACGGCAGCAATCTCACCTACACCGTGCGGGGGTTTGCCTATTTTGTTCTGACAGGCACCTACTCCCACGGAAGCAACAGCGAAATCTACGGCACGTTCGTGTCGTATGTCCCACTCGGGGGAGTCATCAATCCAGGGGTGACAACAGGCGCACAAGGGGTTGGGCTTTTGCAATAGGGCCATTTCAAAGTCCCCGGCACTTTCTGTCCCAGCGAGTCTGTACACAGACCGGTACCAGCGACGAACTTCGTGAAGTGTCCCTACCCACCGCCGCTGCCCAGTTTACGAATCCGTGCCATATTTGACAGCGTGAGGGCATCTGTACCCAAAGCAGACACCACGAGTGGCGTAATCGGGACAAACACGTAGGTGAGTGTCACCTCCGTATAGTTGCCCGCCTGGTTTACAACGATCGTCATCGACTCCGTATTGAATCCGCTCATACGCGTTTGGGCCGCCGCCTCGATCACGGCGACATCGGAAGAAACCGCGCCGGCGCGTGCCCCAGCCTGCGCAGCCCCCGCCAAATATGTATAGATATTCATGGCCCGACCCAAATCGATAATAACGAAGAAGAGCAGCATCAAAGTCGTCGCGATCAGAGCGAACTCGACGAGGCTTTGGCCGGCTTCTTCTTGGAACGATTGTTGGCGTGTAGAGAAATTTTGATTCGTTTGCATAGCCCAAAGATACAGCAAATCCCGGACAGTGACACTATGACTTATGGGTAGTACAGATGCGCCGTCTGTAGGATTTGTTGGTAACAAAAAGGGGCGTCGGTCATCCATATGATGTCGATCTTTTTCTATACGTCAATCGCCACCAGCCGTTCCCCCACCCGGTGGCGCAGGGCCATCACGCCCAGAACAACAACGAAGACCGCTGCCTGGAGCAGGACAATTGTTGCCCCGGACGCCACGTCCACGTAAAAGCTCAGATACATCCCCGCAAAGCCCGTCAACCCGCCGATGGCTGTGGAGAGTAGAATCATCCGGTCGAAGCTGTCTGTGAGCAAGCGGGCGGTGATGGCTGGCGTCACCAGCGCGGCTGCAATGAGAGTGACACCCAGAATTTGCATAGAGACAATCAGGACAGAGGCCAAAATCAGGGCAAAGGCCGTATCGATCCACTCCGTACGCACCCCGTAGACCTGGGCCACTTCCGGGTCGAAGGTGGTAAAGAGCAATTGTTTGTAGAGCAGGAAGATGGCCGCGGCCGTCGCCAGGCCCACCCCGGCCACAATCCCCACGTCCTGGCGGGTGACGCCGAGGATATTGCCAAAGAGCGCGGCGTCAAAGGAGCGAGTAAAGCCCCGGTAGCGGCTGATCAGCGCCACGCCCACGGCAAAACTGGCGGTGGTGATGACGCCGATGGCCGCATCCGCGGGAATTTTCGTGCGCCGCACGGTCTGGTTGATGAGCAGCGCGGCCAGAAAGCCCCACAGCCCCGCGCCCAGATAGAAGTTCCACTGGAGCACAAAAGAGACGACCGCGCCGCCAAAGATGGCGTGGGAGAGTCCGTGGCCGATGTAACTCATCCCGCGCAGGACAATGTAGACCCCCACCAGCCCGCACAGCGCGCCGGCCAACACCGCGGCCCACGTGCCGTTGCGGAAGAACTCAAACGCGAAGGGTTCCAGAAAAATCTCCATAGGCGGCCCTTTCGATTGGCCCAATCCGTGTCCTTACTGAGTAGTTACCAAATCCGCCCAAATCCATCTTTTTTTCAGAACGGGTTGACGTTCACTCGGAATCAGGCTACACTATCGCTGCCTGTCGTGCGCGAAAAGAGTGCGCAGACGGAATGAACCAGGAGGTATACAATGCCATCCCCTTTCCCCGGAATGGACCCTTACATCGAGCAGCCGCGTCTGTGGGTGGACTTTCACAGCAATTTGGCATCAGAAATCCAGGCCGAATTGAATCGGCAGATTCGCCCTGCCTACTTTGCCCGGCTGACTCCCTACACCACCTACGAGGTCGTCGAGCTTGCGCTATCTCGGCTACAGGGCATCCGGCCCGATGTGGGAGTCATGCGGGAGCAGGCCGCTCCCTACTATGCGGGAGAGGTTGCTGTCCTGGACCCTCCCGTTGGGAGCATTGCGCCAATGGCAGATTCTCTGGATATTCTCAGCGTTGAGATCCTGCGCGGCGGCGACGAACAACTCATCACCGCCATCGAAATTCTCTCACCAGTCAACAAACATCCGGGCCACGACGCCTATTGGGACTACCGGCGCAAACGGCGGGACCTGCTGCGTTCGGGTGTTCACTTTCTCGAAATCGACCTGCTGCGGGCAGGTGAGCGCACACTATTGGAACACTTTGCGCCCGACGCGCCCTACGCCATCTCCCTCAGCCGGGCCGATGAGCGCCCAACCATTTCCATCTGGCCGATCCCCCTTAACAGCCGGCTGCCCACGATTCCCGTCCCCCTGGATTTGGGCGACCCGGACGCTGTGCTGCCGCTGGGCCAGGTCGTGGCGTCTGTCTACGAACGGGGGGGCTATGATGCCCAGATTGACTACCGGCAGCCTGTGCCGCCGCCCGCACTCACCGACGACGAAGCTGCGTGGGTGAAGCAACTGCTCAGCCACTGAGACACAAAGGAAGAAAAAGAAGCCCTTCCATCTTCTTCGTGCCTTTGTGGTTAAATCGTAAACAACGGCTGCACATCGGCCAGTATGGCGTCCAATTCCCGGTAGTCCGCCTCGTCCAGAAATTTGCCCGGCGCGCGGCTGACCGTCGTGGCGAAGATGCCCCGCCGTTTTAGCACTGCTTTGTAGACCGCAACCCCGTGCATACGTTCAAAGTTGATCAGCGGCAGCAGTTGGTTGAAGAGTTTGCGCGCGCCTATCTCGTCCCCCGCCACCAGTTTCTGCCAAATCGCCACATGCACTTCGGTGGATTGGCAGGCGGGCATATTGCCGCGGGCGCCCCGGTTGAATTCGTCGATCATATAAATCCCGCCTTGGCCGCCAAAGACTCCCTTGCAGGCGTCCCCCGCCGCGGTCAGGGTGCGGCTGATGGCTCGCGGCTCCGGCAGGGTCTCTTCCTTCAGGTATTGCACCCACTCCAATTCCTTGCACATGCGCGCCAGCAGGTCCGAACTCATGGGCGTGCCCGCGGGGCCGGCGTAGTTCTGGATGAAAATGGGAACGCGCAGGTTGTCCGAGAGCGCTTTGTAGTAGGCGTAGCAGCCATCTGGTCCGGGGGAGAGGATGGGCGGCGGCATAGCCATCACCCCATCCGCGCCCACATCTTGAGAGTAACGGCTGAGCGCGACCGCGGCCAGCGCGTGGCCGTGGGTGGTGGCAGCGATGACCGGGATGCGCCCCGCTGCCTCTTCCACAACGACTTCGATCCAGCGTTTGCGCTCGTCGTCGGAGAGGGTGGGGAATTCGCTGGCGTTGGCCGGGCCGACCAGCCCGGCCGCGCCGGCGTCGATGCAAAAGTTCACCTCCCGGCGCAGGGAGGCTTCGTCCACTTCGTAGCTTTCAGTAAAAGGGGTGACGACAATCACAAAAATGCCGCGCCAGGGCTGAGTCATAGAAGTCCTCCGGGTGTGGAAAAGGATTGCGTATTGC
>JACQGT010000262.1 GCA_016199425.1 Chloroflexota bacterium | reverse complement strand
GTGGCGTACGTCCCACGACTGTTTACTGATAACTGCTCACTGCTCACTGCTCACTGCTCACTGCTCACTGCTCACTGACAACTCCTCAATCACTCCCCGTCGTCGCGGCCACAGCCCGCACCCGCTGGCGCATGACCAGCCCCCTGCGCGAGACAGATGGCAGAGGCAGGGCGAGCAGAGCCGTTGCTATCGGAATGATGCAGAGCAGCAGCATTGCCGTGTAGAGTCCGAGCCGGTGGGGTTCCGCCAGCCAGCCAGTCAAATTCAACCCCAGACCGCCCATGGCAAAGACGAAGCCCAGGGCCACGCCGGAGCCGACACCCGCGTTCTTGGGGAAAAGACTCTGCGCCAGCACCAGCATCGGCGGCCAGGCCGCGCCGGTGGTAAAACCCAGGAAAGGAGCCACAAAATAAGCCCGCCAATCGCCCAACAGGAACATCGCCAGCATCAGCGGCGCGGAGATGAGCATCGACCCCACCATCACCCGCACCCCGCCGATGCGGTCCGCGAGAATGCCGCCGGCGAGAGAGCCAAAGGCGACAGTCAGCAGCATTAGAGAGGAGAGAGCGCTGGCATTGGTTTTGGAGAAGTGGGAAATTTCGACGAAGAACTGAGGCAGGAAGGCGGAGAAGGATTCCTGCGACCAGGCGCGCAAGGACATGACAAGAATCAACGACACAATCACAGCGCTGGAAAAGAGGGGGTTGAGTTCAATGCGCCAATTGGCGGCCTTCTTCGCCCCGATGGCTGCGCGCTGGGCTTGACCGGTTAAGAGGTAGAGAAAAGGCACAATCAGCACAGCGATGCCAGCCAGCACCGCCGTGCCCCACGCGCCCGTGCGCCCCATCACCAGCGCAGCCAGCAGAGGCCCCACGGCAAAACCCATATTGCCGCCCAGCATAAAGAGCGCCACGCCCGCGGTTTTGTTCTCCCCCGCGGCTACATTGGCCCCGGATGCGCCCTGGGGGTGGAAGGCAGCCGACCCCAGCCCGGCCAGTCCACCCATCACCAGCGCGCCGGAGAGGTCGGGCATAAAGCCGACCGCGCCCTGAAAGATTGCCATCCACAGGACACCGCCTACGGCGAACCAGCGCCCGCCGTAGCGGTCACTCAGATAGCCAAAGAGGGGTTGGGTGAGGGAGGACGAGAGTTTATAGACGGCCAGCAGCAGACCGATCTGCGTCAGGTCGAGTTGCAGAGAATCTTTCAGATAGAGACCGACAACAATCGGCATAGCCCCGGCCAGCATATCGACGCAAAAATGGCCGAGGACGAGACTCCACAGGGTGACATTCTTCCAGAGCAGCTTCATACAGTGTGCCTTTGAGAGTAGGGGCGGCGATCCGACGTGAATCACAGAGGAAAAGTATAACACAGGGGGCATAGCGACAAGCGGTCAAGAAGGAAGAAGTTCGACTTTTGACACTATTCGAACTTCTGGCGGGGCAAAATTGCCACTTGACTCTGTAGTATGCTACAGGGTGTATACTGATTGCACCTGGACCAGAAAGGACCCATCCCATGCCAAAACCGCTGACGATTGGACGCGTCGCCAAGCAGGCCGATGTCCACATCGAAACCATCCGCTATTACGAACACCGGGGGCTGCTGCCTGAGCCGCCGCGCACGGAATCTGGCTATCGACTGTACGACGGGGAGAGCGTCACCCGTCTGCGCTTTATCAAAGAAGCCCAGGCATTGGGCTTTTCTCTGGAAGAGATTCAGGGGTTGCTGGCGCTGCGGGTGGACAAAGAAACGTCCTGCGTGGAAGTACGCAGCCGGGCCGAACGCAAAGCTGCCGACATCGAGGCCAAAATCCGCTCCCTGCAAGCGATGCGCGACGCGTTGCAGGAGATGATCGCCGCCTGTGAGCGGGGAGGCCCAACTGGCGAATGTCCGTTTTTGGAGACACTGGAACGCAATGCACGGGAAAAGAAGGGACGAGATTAAATTGCGGCACCTATTTGCTTTTGCTACTCGTCGCAGAATCTGTGATCAAATGACAAATGCATCTCTTCATTTCAATCTCGTCGTCCGGAAGCTGATCGGCCATCCCTAGCAGGTAATCCAGTTCCGCCTGCAACTCGTGCAGCTGGCGGATGCGCGCGTCGATCTCCGAACGCTTGTGATCGATGAGATGCACCACGTAACGACAGGGGGCCTCCCCGCGCTCCCGCAATGCCAGAATCTCATGCAGATCATTCAGTGAAAATCCCAGATCCCGGGCGCTACGAATGAAGCGCAGTCGTTCCACATCATCGGATGCATAGACGCGATAGTCATTGGCTGCGCGCCGGGCCGGCGGCAAGAGTCCCTCGTCTTCGTAGAAGCGGATCGTCTTGGCCGACGTGTCCGCCAGCGCGGCCAGTTCGCCAATCTGCAAGCGATCTTTGTCGTCAACTGTGATGGCGCCCACCTCTATCCTCCGCATCTCTCTATGGGGCTTCGGTATCACATCCGCCTGGTTATGTATTCCTTAAGACCAGCGCCAAGGCGCGCTTTAGCTGTTCGAGTGCTTCCAGATCACCTGCCAGCGCACACTCGGCCACGCAAGTCTCCATGTGCCCTTCCAATAACTTAATGGTAACCTGACTGACCGCGGCTTTAATGGCTGAAAGCTGAACAAGTATCTTTTCGCATTCTTCCTGACTCTCGAGCATGCGCTTGACCCCACGCACGTGGCCCTCGATGCGGTTGAGACGCGCCTGGAGATTCTGCACCAGATCGGGTTCCAGATATGTGGTCTCCGCCTTGACCTGTAATTGGTCCATCGTTCATTTTCCTCACATGAAGCAGGGATGAATCCCGCGTCTGAATTTGTAGGACGGACTGACAGTCCGTCCTACGTCAAGCAGATTTGAATCCACCCAATGGATTCGGATGCTGTGAGCTGATTATCCAGCGCAACAACTGAGCATAGCCACGTCCTTTTCAAAGGAGAGTGCGGCCAATTTCAAGCCTTCCACATTGGTCAAGTACGGGAAGAGCGTCTCCCGCAGATCCTGCAGCGTAATGCCGAAACGGATGGCCAGGACGGCCGTCTGGACCATTTCGCCGGCCTCCGGTGCCAGGATATGCGCGCCCAGCAGACGGTTGCTGTCGGCGTCGGCCACCAATTTGATCAGCCCGCGTGTGTCCCTGGCAGCCAGCGCCCGGGGCACGTATTGCATCGATACGACAGTTGCCTTCACGTCGTACCCTTGCGCTTTGGCTTGCTCTTCGGTCAGCCCGACCGTGGCGACCTGGGGATCGGTGAAGATCACGGCGGGCATGGCGGAAAGGTCCAGCATGCGGCCTGTGCCGGAGAGGGCATTCTCCGCGGCGATGGCTCCGCCGGCGGCTGCCACGTAGACGAAGTCCGGATTGGTGGTGCAATCGCCCGACGCGTAGACGTCGGGGTGTGATGTGCGCATCTGGCCGTCCACAACAATTGCGCCGTTGTGGTCCAGTTCCACACCCAGCACATCCAGCCCCATGCCGCTGGTATTGGGCTGACGACCGAGCGCCATCAATACCTGCTCGGCCCGATAGACGTGTGGCCGGCCCTGCACCCGCACGCTGACCACCCGTTCGTCGCCATCCCGCTCGATGCGCTCCACCTGCACGCCGGTCACTACGCCGATGCCTTCTTCCTCCAGATATTCCCGCAGCGCACGGCTGATTTCCGCTGTATGTTCAGGGATCAGGCGGGTGCTTCGCTGGAGAATGACAACCTGTACGCCCAGTCGGGCCATCGTCTGTCCAAGCTCCAGGGCCACGGCGCGTCCGCCCAGCACGATTAACGTGCGCGGCAATTCTGGCAGATCCATCAGTGAGGTGCTGGTCAGCACACCGGCTTCGACTGCGCCGGGGATGGGCATCATGCGCGGTTGTGCGCCGGTTGTGATGACGTATTTATGGGCATGGATGACCTTATCGCCCACGACGACGGAGCCATCCGCCTGGAAACGCGCGCGGCCCGGAATGAAGGTGATGTCCGGGTAGGCGGCCAACACATCGGCATATTTTTTCTGGCGCAGATCGGCCACCAGACTGTCTTTCTGGCTGCGCATAGCGTCCCAGTCCAGCGCCTCCTGTCGGGTGGTCACGCCAGCAAAGGTGTGTTGCCCGGCCCGGTGCCAGGCTTCGGCAGAGCGAATCAGCGCCTTGCTGGGCACACAGCCCACGTTCACGCAGGTGCCGCCCAGCGTCCCATCGTTGACCAGCGCCACGCGCCCGCCCAGTTCGACGCCGCGAATGGCTGCGGCAAAGCCGCCGGAACCGGCGCCGATGACCAGCAGATCGTACTCACTGGCGTCACCGCCGCCGTTGTTGGCGGTGGGTCTGTCAACAGGTTTTCGGCTCTTGACTGTGGCGGAATAGCCGGCGTCGCGCACGGCGGCGGAGATCGCCTCGACCGAGACGCCTTCCTCAACAATGACCCTGGCCTGGGAGGACTGCCACCCAGGCACCACCACTTCTTTGATGCCTGCGACCCCTTCCAGGGCCTTTGTCACGTGGAGAGCGCAGGATTTACAGGTCATTCCGCGCACATTGAGTTCAAGTTCCTCTAACGATGCCATCGTTTTCTCCAATCGAATCTGGCTGCTATGTTTGGCTACAATATGCCGATGCCCCCCAGGGGCATACAGTTACCGTATTCTATCACCCCCACTGCCGGTTGTCAAGTAGGGATTCTTCCGCACAGCCATTCTCAGTATGACAACAGCCCGCCGAATGAATTCGGCGGGCTGTACACAAAACCCTTCCGGCACAGTGAAGCTGACCAGGAGCGAACTATCTTTCGTGGACGGACACGGTGCTGCTGGTCGCGCGGCCTGGCGATATAACAGCAACAGGATCGCGGCCATCACCGTAAGCGCCAACAGGCCGATGCGTAGCGGCAGAGCCGGATCCTGCTGGTATAATTGCCCGGCCAGCCAACTGCTGGCGGCGATCGCCAGGTAGAGCGCCATATCGCGCTGGCCGAATGCTTCACCCAAGTGTTCCGGCCTTGTCCGCCGGCGTAAGAAGCCAGATGAGATGACCGCCCCTGTGCTGGCGCCGGCCAGGAAGAAACAGCCGACGAGCAGAAACGGTAGATTGGACGCGGCAAGCAGCAGGAACAATCCCGCCGCCACCGCCGCCACCACCGCCAACAGAGCCCACGGCGGCTCTTCGGGCAGCAGGCCGCAGAGCCAGTTCAAGACGACAGTCCCCAAGGCCGTAACGCTACCCATCACCCCGATCCATTGCAGGCTGACGCCCCGGTCAGAGGAAAGGTAGTTGGCGGCCAATGGTTGCCCCAAATTCAGCGCCAAGAAAAACGCAAAGAAGAAAACGACCGTGCCCACGCTGTGGGATGCTCCTGCTCTTGTCGCATTGTCGAAAGCTGGTCTTGTCTCCCGGGCGACGATTTGTCGATCTCCGGGCAGACGCAGCAACAGGATGATGGAAACGAAATAGAAAATCACGGCCAACAGAAAGACGTCCCGTAAACCTGTCGCCTGTCCCAGATAAGCGCCCAGCGCTGGCGTCAATAACGCACCCAGAGGGTATCCGCTGAAGGTGCGCCCGAAGCAACGCCCCTCGTGGCCAGGATCGATACAGTAACTGGTGAGGTAACTGTGCAGCGCAGGCCTGCTCAGAATGGTCAGATTGTAGAGCGCCAATCCGGGCAGCAGCGTCTGCCAGGTGGGAGCAAACGCCATGCCCGCAACCGCAATCGTTGCCAGACTGTATCCAGCTACGAAGACCGGCTTGCGCCGATGCCTGTCGATCCAGATGCCCGCAGGAATGAACAGGAGCGCGGCTCCAATGATGGACAGAGAGAGTACCCAGCCGATCTGGGCGGGCGTTGCTCCCAGATCAGCCACATAGAGAGGCAAAACGAAGAGCCACAGGCCATCGCCCAAACCCCAGACAAAGACTGCGCCAAAGACGCGCCAATGAACGAAACTCACGCCGTCTGCTCCATTTCCTGCGTGACGCCCACACCAGATGTGATTGCGGATGTGGACCCAGCACAGACGAAAACGTTGCGCGCGCCGCGCCGCCAGCACAGTCTGCCCATGCGCATTCCGCCGCTCTTATTGCGATCCACCTTCATTTTCCTTTGCTATATCTGTGTACAAAACACAGTTGTAACCGCCGTATGGATTCGGGGCGCTTTCGTGCGCGCCTGCTGCGCGGCACGCGCTGGCATCACAGCGCCATTGGCCATCGATCAGATAACAGAATTCATACCTTCGGTTTACCGGCAGCGCCAGGCGCAAGCGCCAACATCCGTCCCGTTCTTGTCGGATCCACAGATGATCGGGCTTCCAGTCGTTGAAATCACCGGCGACGGAAACTTTATCCGCCCACAGGCTGGCGGGCAATTCGAAGGTGACTTCTACCAGATCTGTGTCTGGTAACGCTCTTTTGTAGATCATAGTTTGCTCGCTTCACTCTTCCAAAGCCCTTGGGAATCACGGTGGAATCCCCCGCACAAGGGATCCTGCGCTACATCTCACTGCCCACGCCGACCGCAGGCGCATATTCGATTTCTTCTTGACGCGACGTCGTTCTGTCTCCGCCCTGAGCGTTCAGCGCGGCGGGCTGCTCGTATCCATCAGAAACCGGGATCTCTTCCCGTTCCGCCAGCCACGCGCTGTGGCCGTTGGGATGGAGGAAACAACTTGTCAGACAGATGGCGCAGGCCTGGAGCGCCGCCGCAACAGGCACGGCCAACAGGACGCCCGTCAACCCGAACAGCACCCCCATCGTCAGCAAACTGAATATGACGGTGAGTGGGTGGAGGCCGGTGGTTGACGCCTGGATACGCACCACCAGAACTTTATCCTCCACCTGCTGTAGGACAACAAAGAAGAGCAGGACCAGACCGGCGCGCAGGGGACTCTGTCCCAACACTAACAGAATCGGTCCCACGGCAGCGATCACCGGCCCAACCAGAGGTACTACTTCCAAGACACCCGCCAGGACGCCAAACAGGAAGGGGTAGGGCACGCCCAGGACGGCCAGGCCGATGCCGGTCAGGCTGCCGATGATCACAGCGCTGATGATGACGCCATGAAAATAGCCCCTGGCCCGGGCCGTAATCTCTCGCCCCAACAGATCGATCATGCGCCGGTGGCGGATGGGCATCACCTGCAAGGCCGCTGCCCACAGCATTTCGTGTTGCGCCAGCAGATAATAGGCAATCACCAGAATCAGCAACCCAGCGGCCAGCAAGATAGCGCTGCCACTGGCGGCCCGCAGCGAATTGGCCGAAATAGACGAGAAGATACGAAACGCGGCATCGGGCGGGGTGAACAACGGATTGTCGGCGGCCAACTTTTGCCAGGCCGATAACAATGGGGGAAAAAGCGCAAGCAGGGCCTGACTTTCCGCCACCATCACCCGCCCGGCCCCGAACAACAGGCCGGCCAGGGGCGTCAACAGTCCGATGTAGACAAGCCCAATGGCTGGCGTGCGCGGTAGGTTGCGCCGTTGCAGAAAGGCGACCGCCGGCCACAGCCCCACTGCCAGCAACAGGCCCAAAAGCGCCAGAGCAATGACAATCTGCACCTGCCACAGAAACCAGCCGATCAACGGCAGGCTGAGGAGGATGAGAATCTGGCGAAATGTAAGTCCGTGGGCCGTGTTCTGTGGGTCAGTCAAATCGCCGCTGCGTGGCATGGCTTGCTCCATTATCCTATCGTTTTAGGAGTGTTGCCCTGGGAATCGGCCAACGCCGTTGGTGGCGCGATTCCCAGGGCATGTCAGGCCGACGGCGGATTTAGCGCCGTTGGCTGCTGGCTACAGCGATGTAGGCCAGAATCGCAGTGGCAATGCCGATGACGATGTCGCTGCCCCGCAGAGCTCCGCCATAGCCGAGGATGAAACTGCCGATGATCAGCCAGACGCCGGCCAGCAGATTCAGCCAGTTGGCCCAGGCCTGGCGTCCAAATGCACCGATCAGCCCCAGCACGCCGATCACAATGCCCAGGATCACATCGTGGGCGATCCCGACGCCAGTTGCGCCCAGGACAAACGGCGAGACGAGCACCCACACGCCTGCGACGATAGTCAGCCAGGCGGCCCAGGTATTCTCCGCTTTGGCCGGTGCGACGGCGGGTATGGAACGCGCCGGTTGGCTCGGCCTGCTGCCTGTCATACTGCCGCCTGTCGCACCGCCTCCCGCCATGCTGCCGCCTGTCATACTGCCGCCTGCCATGCTGCCGTCATTCATGGGCATCATCCCCTGCATCATCGCCATCATCTTCTGCTTTTGGGCCGCGGGCAGTTTGCCAACCGCCTGCTGGACCATCTGCATCTCTGTCATGCGCTGCTGTTCCGGAGAGCTTTTCAGCAGATCCATGTGGGTCATCATCAGCTTTTTGCGCGCCTCGTCGGGCAAATCGGCCAGAATCGCTGTGCGAGTTTCCACCATTGTGCGCAGATCGACCTCGGGTAGGGCGTAGAGGGCCTCGATCATCGCCCGCATGCCCTGCCGTCGCGGCTCGTCGTCCATTTCGGCGAACATCTGCATCCGTTCGCCCATCATCGCTTTGCGGTTGGCTGCCGGCTGTTTGACCAGAGCCACAACCATGTCTTTCATACTCATTGCGTTTTGCATTTGGTGTTCCTCCTTGAAGAAACGGAAAAGAGAAAACTGGAAAAGGATCCAAGAAAGTCTGTCGGTTCAATCACCCGATCTGCCTGGTGCGTTTCTCAACGTAGAGCGGTGGGGCAGCCCCATCCGGTGTGAGCCAGACCGTGCGGCAGCGAAGATCACGCCCACGAGGATGAAGTTTTGTGCCAGCAAGGCGCTGAAGGTTGTGCCAGCGGTAACGGCGGTGAGCAACGGCAGGGTAATGGGCAGATGACAAGAGCAAGTGATGGCGGAGACAACAAACATGACTCCGCTTCGGATTTTATGCTATAGCATAGTTGACTCCTTCTTTGTGAGGTAAGATGATGCGGTGGAAGATGCACTGGTCGTCAAAGCCATGCAGGACAGTCTGCTGAGTTTCCACTTCTCCCAATAAGTTCAGTTCCAGCCGCGCCGCCGTGTCTGTGTTAAGCGCAGTATTGGTAACCACAATATCTCCTCCTTGCGCTAACCGCGCGATCCGAAAGGCAATATTGACAGTTGTGCCGAAGATGTCCAATGTTCCATTAGCAAATACAAGAAGGGCGGGACCGCTGTGCAGGCCAACCCGCAGTGCTAGGTGTTGTTCTCTGCGCGTATTCCAAAAAAAGTTCAGCCTTTTCTGAATCTCTGCGGCGACATGTAGGCCGTTTGTGATCTTTGGAAAAGCGGCCATGACTCCGTCGCCGAGTGTTTTGACAAGGAAGCCTGCGTGCCTTTCGACAATCGGGGCTATGACACCGAAGTGCTCGCTGACGAGCCGATAGGCGGCAGAGTCTCCGTGACGAGTATAGATACCGGTTGAATCGCGCAAATCGGTAGCCAGAACAGTGATTTCGCGTATACGCAATCCCGTGTTTCCTCGCAGAAATTGGTCTACCAAGCGCGCCCGGAAAGCAGGGAAATTCAGCAAGGCAAGGGCATTTGTCGATCCGTAGGGGGCATTAACGCGATGACGATAATCCGGATCATCGGCTTGCGGCGACAGGCGGCGCACACCAGGGCTGGCGGTGAAGGTCAGTTGAATGTCGTGCTCAACCAGAAGGTCGTATTCTCGTCCGCAAAAACGACATCCCGCTTCATTTCGCTGACTCGCCACGCACACCTCGCCCTGACATTCAGGGCAGGTTATTTCCCATTCCAACTTAACCATGTCCAAACTCGCGGCGTGGGCGAGCAGTTCCAGTGTTGTTTTTTCGTCCAGGCTGAGACGTTCGGCCAGCGCAAG
>JACQGT010000268.1 GCA_016199425.1 Chloroflexota bacterium | reverse complement strand
CCGGTCACGGACCGGCGGGGAGCATCCGTTGCGGTCTACTGATTATAGAGGATCGCCGCGGGGCGTGTCAAAGCCAGAGGGGGCAGGATCGAACGAAGTTCTATTCGGCGAAGCGGCTGAGGGCCACTCGCAGCCGTTCTTCCACGCCGACCACATCGCCGGGAATCTGCTGCACGGCCCGCTGGGCCTGGACAACGCTGTAGCCCAGCCCGGTGAGCGCTTCGATCACTTCGCTGTCTGCGTCCAGGACCGAGGCCAGCCCGGAGAGGTCGTCGCTGGCTGGGGCCAGTTTGCCCTGCAACTCCACGACGATCTTCTCTGCGGTGCGCTTGCCCACACCCGGCGCGCGGGCAACGATACCCGGCTCTTTGTTGGCAACGGCCAGCCGCAACGCATCTGGCGTCAGGGTACTGAGCGTCGCCAGCGCCACCTTTGGCCCAACGCCGCTCACCCCTAAAAGCAGCTCAAAGACCGCAAGTTCCTCGCCGTTCTCGAATCCGTACAGGCTTAGCTCGCTCTCCCGCACCTGGAGAAAGGTGTGCAGAGTGACGCGACTGTCCACCCGGAAGCGGGCCAGGGTCGGCTCTGGCACAAAGACGCGCAGGCCAATGCCGCCGCTGGCGTTGCCTACATCGATCACAAAATGGCTCTTGCCCACTGCGGCCACTGTACCGCGCACGAGTCGAATCATAGCTGTCAGGACGGCTCTTTCTCTTGAACGGCGAATTTGTAACCCGCGCCCCGCACAGTAAGTAGATATTCGGGTGCTGAAGGGGTAGATTCGATCTTTTCGCGCAGACGGCGCATGGCAACCTCCACCAGATTTGTCCCGCCAGTGAAATCGTAGCCCCAGACTTCGTGGAAAAGTTTGTCTTTGGAGACGGGGCGGTTGACGTTGCTCATCAGGTAGTGGAGCAATTGGTATTCGATGGGCGTCAGGTGTACCTCTGCGCCCCGTATAACGACCAGATGCTCTTCGTCGTTGAGCACCACATCTCCATAGCGCATAATCAAGAAGGAGGGACGCTCGCGCGACCAGCCGATACGCCGCAGAATGGCCTGGATGCGGGCGTTGACTTCGCGGAAGGTGAATGGCTTGCTGATGAAATCATCTGCGCCCAATTCGAAGCCCTGTACCACATCATCCGGGCTGTTCAGCGCGGTGAGCAGTACGACAGGCACGTCCGAACGTTTGCGAATTTCGGCGCAGACCTCAAAGCCGTCCATGCGGGGCATTAGTACATCGAGGAGAACCAGATCGAACTGCCGTTTGGCAAACTGCTCCAGAGCCTCGACCCCATCCCGCACGGCCACAACACCAAATCCTTCGCGTTCCAATGAGACATAGAGAAGATTCCGCAAGAATTCTTCATCCTCGACAACGAGTATATGCGGTTTTGCCAATGAATTGGGAGTCGCCATAGGCTTTCACTTCTCGGCTGAGGCTTGTCGGATGGATACCGATCCACTGACAAGCGATTGGTAACGGGCTGTCTGCAAGTGACAGAGGGCAATAGCCACTCCGTCGGCGGCATCATCGGGTCGAGGGATCTCCTCCAATTCCAGCAGACTCTGCACCATCATCTGTATTTGCAGTTTATCTGCGTTTCCGTAACCGGTCAAGGCTTGCTTCACAGTGGCAGGGGTATATTCGGACACCGGCAAATTGTTCAGCGCCGCCGCCAGCAGTGCCGCACCCCTGGCCTGGCCGACGGTGATGGCGGTGGTCACGTTGCGGCCAAAGAAAAGCTCTTCCACCGCCACCTCATCCGGGCTATAGCGCCGAATCAGGCTTTGCAGGTCCTCGAAAATCTCACGTAGGCGCAGGTGCATCAACTGGTCCGGATTCGTGCGGATGACGCCACAGGCCAGCAGCCGGAAAGAGCCATCCACATCCTGGGCCACAATGCCGTACCCGGTGGTCGCTGTGCCGGGATCGATCCCCAACGCCACCCACCTGCCCGTCTGCTTGCGTTGTTCCAGATCAGCCTGTATTAGCGATTGGCGACTGGAGATTGGCGATTGGCGACTGGGAAGTGCGCCACCCGTCTTTACCCCCAATCGCCAATCTCCACTCGCTGATCTCCGGTCGCCAATCTCCAATCGCTAATCTCCAATCGCTAATCCCGCCATCATCTCGTCGGTCAATTCCAGGTTGTGGTAGACCTTATTTACGTCGTCCAACTCTTCCAGATTTTCGATGAGCGTGAGAACCGTCAGCCCCGCTTCCGTATCCAATGCGAGGGGCGTATTGGCATCCATCACCAATTCGGACTCATCCGCCGGGAACCCAGCCTCTTCCAGTCCCTGGGTCACATGGGCCAGGGCGGTGCGCTCGGTGTAAATTTCGACGGTCTCCGGCGTCACCACCACATACTCGGCCCCGGCTTCCAGCGCGGCCATAAAGACCTCTTCCGGGTCAATGCCCCGGTCGCTGCCGTCTTCGTCCTGCAGGTTGACGGCGATGTATCCTTTTGACGTGAACTGCCACGCCACAGACCCCGGCTCGCCCAGACCACCGCCAGCCCGAGAGAAACAGCGGCGCACTTCGGAAATGGTGCGGTTGCGGTTGTCGCTCAAGCATTCCACCAGCAGCGCCACCCCAT
>JACQGT010000267.1 GCA_016199425.1 Chloroflexota bacterium | reverse complement strand
GAGATGGAAGATGAGTTGGTTCAGCAGATCAACACACAGGACCCGGATATCGTCGCCTGGGCCGAAGTGAATTATGCGGGCGGCATCCCCGAAGGCAACCCCTACGACATTTGGGAGTGGGGTGGCCAGGAGGAGAGCGGCTACGTCAACCAGTTCGCCTTCGACCAGATTCGCCTGACCAGCGCGGCCATCACTGTCACCGGAAGCGGCCTGATTGTGGCGGTGATCGACTCCGGCGTCAGCCTCAGCCATCCGGCGCTTCGCGGCCACCTGCTGGCCGGACGGGACCTGGTGGACAACGATTTGATCGCGGACGAGGAGCCGGGGGGCGCGGGCTGGGGACACGGCACCCACGTGGCCGGTATCATCGCCCACATCGCGTCGGATGCCCAGATTCTGCCTGTGCGGGTACTGGACCCCCAGGGCCGGGGCAACAGTTTTGCCGTAGCCTCTGCGTTGGAATGGGCTGTGCAACAGGGCGCGGATGTGGTCAACCTGAGCCTGGGCAGCGACAGCGATTCCCGGCTTCTGCGCGAAGCTGTGCAGTGGACCATTGACCAGAGGGTGGCGGTGGTGGCCGCCGCGGGCAATAGCCAGAGCAGCCTGCCCCACTATCCGGCGGCCTACGCGCCGGTGGTGGCTGTCACCGGTGTGGACGCCGACGGCGTGAAGGCCACCTTTGCTAATTACGGCAGTGAATGGGTAGACGTGGCCGCACCGGCTGTGGGCATCACCTCGACAATCGTTGGACCTCAGGGCAACGGCTACGCCGGGTGGAGCGGTACTTCTATGGCCGCGGCCTTTGTCAGCGGTGCGATGGCGCTGGAACGCCAGCGCTATCCCGACGCGACGGTGGCTGAACTGGCCCAGATGGTGTGGGCGCGGGCAGACAGTCTGGACGCAATCAACCCCACCTACGCGGGCGCGCTGGGCGGCGGGCTGCTGGATATGCGCGCCCTTTTGGAAGTCCCTGACCACTTCGTCTACATGCCTCAACTTCAACGCTGATCATCCATTTTGCACCTGTTGGGTTCTCCCGGCGCACGTTGCGAGGCGGGCAAAGTTTCCTTGCCGGGAGAACCCAACCGCGCCCGTTTCCTGTCGCGGGAGAATAAAGCCATCGGCCTTGCGCGACGCTCCGCGGTTAAATCCTCCTTTTTTACAGTGGACTCGTTATTTCTCTATTTCTCTTCTCAAACTCGTGTATCACAGCAAGTCTCGGCATTCTCTTTAGCTATAGACAGCGGATTGCCATTGGCGTACGCTGGCGATGTCCTCTGAAGATGGATGAAGTTTGTGAATCTATCTCGTGGTTCGATCAAAAAAAAGGAGACCCAGAATGATTCGACAAGTGTGGAAGAAGTGGCGTAGGGCAAGTGCGGCGCTGGCCTGCCTGCTGGCGCTGGCCCTCATTGCCGCCGCCTTGCTACCGGCGCAACCGACGGCGGCTGCTTCGTGCCAGGAGTTGATGGCGGATGGCGGCTTCGAGAGCGGCACAGGCTGGCAGACGGTTGCCACTGGCAACTATAGCCTGTTCAGCAACTTTTTGGTGCGCAGCGGCGCGCAGGCGGCCCATCTGGCCGGAGTCAACAGCGCGGCGGACAGCGCAACGACCAGTCTGACGCTGCCGGCTGATCACTCCATCGCGCTCTCTTTCTGGTGGCAGGTTCACACAGAAGAGAGCGCTGGCGGCTACGATGCGCTCAGCCTGCTGCTGACTGACAGCCAGGGCAAGCCGTTGTATGCCGTGGCCGGTCTGACCGATCTGAACGCCACTGCTGTCTGGCAGCAGACGCAGGTGGACCTGAGCGCCTTTGCCGGGCAGACGGTGCAGCTTCGTCTGTCTGCCACGACCGATGGCTCACTGGTCACCGATTTCTTCATCGACGATCTGTCGGTGACAGCCTGCGCCGCCACAACCACCAACCGGCAGATCTTCCTGCCCTTGACCAGCAAGAATCGCTAGGAGAGCAGCCATGAATATCCAGACAATCGCGCAAGAACGAACAGTGCCCATTCAGAATGGGATACAACGACGGGCCTGGCTGCCGTGGGTCGGGGGCATTCTCTTCGCCCTGCTCTGCGCCCTGAGCTTCTTTACCGTCGCCGCACCGGCCCAGGCGGCTGTCGGTCAATCCACGATTCCCCAGAGGGAGCGCACCGAATTGCTCGGCCCCATCGACCAGATTGGTTCGGCCAACGAATGGGTCGTCGCCGGTGTTCCGGTGCATTTGACAGCCACCACGCGGGTGGATGAGCGGGTGGCCCCGGCCGCAGTGGGCGCGTGGGCCAGGGTGGAAGGCCAGGGCGACGGCATCGGCGGTCTCAATGCCGCACGCATCAAAATCCTGCCGACCCATCCCCACATAAAACTGAAGGGTCTGCTCACAGGACTGACCAGCGCAGTAGTCGAAGTGGATGGGATTGCAGTCGCCCGCAGCACGACGACGCAGATTGTGGGCAATCCCCAGCCGGGCGTCGACCGGGTGGGGGTGCGGGCCGTTGTGCAAACAGGCGGGGGGCTGCTGGCCCTGCGCGTGCAGAAAGAAGGCCCCTTCAATGCGCCCCCAGTGGACCCCGGCGAGGACGAGCCGGGCGCGCAGGATGGGGTGCAACTCTACGGCATCCTCAGCAGCCGCCCCGCGGGGGGCGATGTGGGTTTGTGGACGGTCAGCGGTGTGGCCGTTTCCGTGACGCCCCAGACAATTCTTGTTGAGCGGGTCGGTCCTCTGGTCGAAGGCGCCTGGGTGCAGGTGCAGGGCAGTGTGAATGACAGCGGCCATCTGGTGGCCCGGCGCATACGCACCATCTCCCAACGACGCTATCATCGAGTCAAGGGCGTGCTGCAAGAGCTGACAGAAACTTCCTTGCGAGTGGGTGGTCTTTCGCTCCAACGCAATGCTGCAACCAAACTGGAAGGCAATCCGGTCGTGGATAAGCCGGTAGAGGTGGACGCCGAGCTGCCGGGTGGCGGTGTATTGTTGGCCGTCAAAATTGAAGCCGACGACGGCGAGCACGAGGACGAACAGCGCCACACCGTCGAGTTTGTGGGGCGGGTGGAGTCTCTGCCCGACGGCACGCTCTACGGCGAGTGGCAGGTCGGCGTGCGCCGGGTGCAGGTGAGCGCCATTACACAGATCGACGAGCACAAAGGACTGGTCGATGTGGGCGTGCTGGTGAAGGTGGAAGGAACCCTGAATGGGGACCAGTCGATCAGCGCACTGGAGATCGTCGTCAAACGCGGCGAAGAGGACGACAACAAACCCCACGACGATCACGAATATAGCCGCTTTGTGGGCAAGATCGAAACATTGCCTGCCAACGGTTTGCTGGGCGAATGGACTGTTGACGGCAAGCGTGTCGTCGTCACCGAGCGCACGGAACTGGAAGGCGGCCCAACCTTTGTCGTCGGCGACACAGTGAAGGTGAAAGGCTATGCCCAGAATGACGGCTCGGTGCTGGCCCGTGAGATCGAAAAGGAGAACGAGGGCGGCCACGGCGACGACGGCCAGGAAGTCAAATTCACCGGGGCCATCGAGTCTCTGCCCCCAAGTGGTCTACTGGGCGAGTGGATGGTCGATGGCAAGCAGGTGTTGGTCAACGCGCAGACCGAACTGAAGGATGCCGCCTACGCCGTAGGCGATAGGGTCGAAGTCGAGGGCCACAAACGAGCGGACGGCGTAGTTGTTGCCAAAAAGATCGAGAAGGACGATTAGGACGAGCGGACGGCGTAGTTGTTGCCAAAAAGATCGAGAAGGACGATTAGGATTCGTCAAAGAATAGTTTGCCGCAGTAATCAGTAATCAGTAATCAGTTTTACTGATTACTGATTACTGATTACTGATTACTTTGTGACTTGCCTCCCGCTGCTCCACCCCGCCAAACCTCGGCGACAGACGCAGCGCCTCCACCTCCCGGATGATCTCCGGGTGGGGACGCAACGCCCGCAGATAGGAACGGCGCAGCCGCTCGTCGTGGATGCGGGCGGCCTGACTCTGCACCAGATCGTAGACCTGGGCCAGCAGCGCCGGGGCGCGGGGATCGTCCACGGCGCGCAGGACAGCGTAGCAGTTCCAATAGACCAGCGCAGGTTGGGCCGCGCCGCGCAGACTTTGGGTGGCCAGATAGGCCAGAATTTGTTCCACCTGGGCCAGAGCCGCGTCGCGCTGCGCCAGCTCCAGCAGAGAGCGGGCCAGACCGCTACGGCTTTCGATCACCCGCACCTTCTGTTGCAGCTTTACCTGAACCACAAGCGCCTGCTCGTAGGCTGTCTGCGCCTCCTGCCATTGGCCCAACGCCTGCATATCCTGCCCGATGCCCAGCAACGAAATCCCCTCGACGGTGGACGCGCCCTGTTCCTGGCCGATGCGCAGAGCCTCCCTGTGATAGGCCAGCCCGGTTTTCGGGTCGCCCAAATGGTTGTGCAGCAGGCCCAGGCCATTGTAGGACCAGGCCAGACCGCCCCGATCCCCGGTGGAACGGTCGATCTCCAGGGCGGCCAGCAGATAACGCCGGGCCGGCGCGTAGTCGCCCAGGCGTGTGAGCAGCACCCCCAGACTGTGATTGACCAGAGAGTGGTGGTAGGGGTCGGGCTGCTCGCCCAGTTCCCGAAAAAGCTGCCAATAGATGTCGTAGGCCCCGGAAAGGTCGCCGGTCATCTGCAACACAATGCCCAGATTGAGCCGGGCAATGGTTGCGCCGTGGCGATTGTCGATGGCCGAGTGGGTTTGTTCCGCCGCCTCCAAATAGACGCGGGCTTCCTCAAAACTTTGCTGGCGTTGTTTGATCCAGCCCAAATCGGTAAGGGTGTTGCCCTCCCCTAGCCGGTTGCCCGTGCGCAGATAGATGGCCAACGCCTCCTCGCAACGGGCCTGGGCCGCGGCAAAGTCGCTCTGCTCCAGCCACGTCACCCCTAAATGGCGCAGCACATCGGCCTCATCCCCCGCCAATCCCCTGTCCTGGGCCGCTATCAGGGCCATCCGCAGCCGGGCCACTGCATCCTCATAGCGCCCCTGGCGGTAGAGGGCTGTCCCCCACTGGAGATAGCCCCGGGCAATGATGGCCTCATTCTCCTCCTGCAAGCCGTAGTCTACGGCCTCTTCGGCCACGGAGATCGCCTCAGTGTAGCGGCTGCGGATATTGAGAAAGATGGCCTGGGCCACCCGCAGGGCAGCCAGCGCCCGCCGCCGGCCCGTCGTATCCAACGGCAGCGCCAGCGTCGCGTCAATGGCGCTGCCAAAGGCTTCCTCGGCCTCCTGAAAAAGCCCTTTGCGCAGGTAAAAATTCCACAGACCGGTGCTGGCCGCGGCCAGTCCGGCCACATCCCCATTTTCTACCGCCCACTTCCAGGCCTGGCGTAGATTGGCAAGCTCCTGGCTGACCGGCGCGATCATCTCCGATGTGCGCTCCACCCGGCTCACCAGCGCCAGGTAGTAGCGGGCGTGACGCTCCGCCGCCTCTCGGCGCAGCTTCGGCGAGGCAGTCAACTGCTCCCCGGCAAACTGGCGCACCATTTCGTGCAGCACATAACGCCCCGGGGCCGGCTGCTGCAACAGGGACGCATTGACCAGATGGACCAACTCCTCCAGCGTGCTGCCGGTGATCTCCAGGGCCGCGTCCCGATGAAAGCTGCCCCGGAAGACCGAAAGTTGGGCCAATAGTCGCTGGGCTGCGGGCGACAGGAGACGCCAAGAGGTCTCCATCACCCGGCGCAGGCTGCTGTGGCGCTCCGACGCGCCGGCCAGGGGGTTGCGAAGAAAATCCAGCATCGCGGTTTCGAGCTGGGCCACCATTTCATCCGGGCTGAAATGTTCCACCCAGGACGCGGCCAATTCCAGGGCCAGGGCATTGCCCGCCACCAGTTGGCAAAGGCGGGCCAGGGCCGGTTCGTTGGCAGAGGAGATGGCAAAGGCGTGTTGTCTTTGCCTGGCCCGCTCGGCAAAGAGGGCCAGGCTGGCGTAGGCGACAGGCGGCACAGGCAGAACTGCTCGTGTGGGGGGGATGGGTAGCCCCTCCAGCCGCACCACCGATTCCCCTTCCAGCAGCAGTGGCTGCCGGGAGGTGACCAGCACCTGGCAGCTCGGCGCGGCCTGCAGCAGAGCGCCGACAAAGGCTGCCTGGGCGTTGAGATGTTCAAAGCTGTCCAGTATCAACAAAAGGGGGCGGTGGCTGAGAAAATTGAAGAGCTGGACTGCCGGTTCTGGCGCGCCCCTGGCTGTGGAAAATATCAACTCCACGGCCAGGGCCAGGGCAGTCGCCAGCCGATGGGAGAGAGTTGCGGCTGGTTCGGCCTCCACCCCTGCCAGAGGCGCATAACAGACCCCATCGGCCCACCCATCCACGGCCGCTTCGCCCACAGCCACAGCCAATGACGACTTGCCCACGCCGCCCTCGCCCACCACTGTCACCAACCGGGTGGTGGGGGTTTGCAGCAGCGAGCGTATCAGAGAGAGTTCTTCGCCGCGACCGACGAAGGAGGTCAAGCGCTGGGGCAGGTTGTGACGGCGGCGGGCGGGAGTTGCGGCTTCTGGCGCGGCAGGGGCAGTCAGTTCCCCTGCCGCAATCTGCCGGTGGAGTTCCTGCAATTCCTCGCCCGGCTCCACGTCCAGTTCGGCGGCCAAAAGTTGGCGGCACTTTGCGTAGTGAGCCAGGGCCGCGGCCTGTTGGCCGTCGTGGGCCAGGCTCGCCATCATCTGGCCGTGGGCTTCTTCGTCCAGTGGATCCACGGCCAGCCAGGCCGCAACCACGCGCACGGCTGCCGGGTAGTCCCCGCGCTGGATTGCATATTCTGCCAGCTGCCGGTAGCCCTGCAACACAGCGAAACGCAGCCGTTCCCGCTCCACAATGGCCCACTGCTCAAAGCCGGACGCGCCGGGTAGATGAAAACCGGCCAGAAAGTCGCTCCGATAGAGGGCCAGTACTTTTTCCAATCGCGCCGCGCTGTCGGGTGAAAGATGGCCCGCACTCGCCTGCAACTGATCCTCCAACACGGCTGCATCCACAAGGACGGCGGGCGCGATGGCGAGGGTCTCCTGTGTGATGAGAAGGTGATCGCCGGCGTAGCCGCGCAGACGGGAGAGAACCGTGCGCAGGTTGGAGAGGGATTGGGCGGTGGAGGCGGCGTCCCAGAGCAGGTCGGCCAAAAATTCCCGGCGTTGGGGGCCGGGGTTGCAGGCCAGGTAGACGAGGAGGGCGATGGCCTTGTGGCTGCGCAGACCGGAGAGGGGGGCGCCGCCCCGGCTGAGTTCCGGCGCGCCGAGCAGGTTGAGTTGGAGTGAGGTGGTCATTGTTCCACTATCGAACGCGTCGTTCTCGGAAAGTCGTCTCTTTCCGTCAGGTGCCTTTGTCCAGTGGCATTGTACCACGCGACAGGCAGAGAGGGTAGGAAGAAGTTCGGCTTTTCGGAAAAAGTCGAACTTCTGGTGTGTAACCGACCCCGTTTTATTGAGAAGATACGTCGTTGCTACGCTCGTGAAGCGCTTGTGAAGCGCCTGCTCTCTATACTGTCGCTGATACCCAAAGAGATTGCGAGTACAAGCGACAAACACCGCCGGGAAGAACCGGGTGTACTTCAAGTTGGGGGCGAAAGCTGCTGATTCCGGGAATCGACCAGCGCCGTCTGCAAGGCCAGGGATCGGGTGGTCGATTACCGGAATCAGCAGCTTTCGCCCCCAACGTGAAGTACACCCGGTTCTTCCCGGCGGTGTTTGTAG
>JACQGT010000266.1 GCA_016199425.1 Chloroflexota bacterium | reverse complement strand
GACTCGCATTGTGGTTGAAAATGTGATCGCTGGCGTCAAACGCTGTCGCATTGTGAAAGATGTGTTGCGTTTGACCAAGCCAGGCGTTTCTGATCTGGTCATGGAGATCGCTTGCGGTTTGCACAACCTCCGCATCTCCTGCCGCCACCCATTACCCGATTTTCAGATCTTCCATCTTCACTCAGGTTAATGCCGATAATGTCTATTGTAGTATAGACGAATCATCTGCCCAAAATGTTGCGGGCAGGTTTCTTCACCGGCTTTGCCATTCCCTACCCTTTCACTGATAATAAAGACAGACGTTGCGCTTTCTCTTACCCCAGGAGTCTCTCGATGAAACGCCATTCCCTCCCTCTGGTCTCTCTTCTGCTGGCGCTGTTGCTTGTCATCGGGGCCTGCGGCGGCGCTGACGAAGAGGCTGCTATCAACGTGACGCCGGTCGCCATTACGTATATGACCTTCAACCAGGCCACGGAAGCCCAGACCGAAGAGCTGGTGATCCAGCGCTTCCAGGAGAAATATCCGGCCATTCAGGTGACCCGCACGCCCTACAACCAGCAGCCCCAGAATTATCTGCTGGGGAGCGCCGACCCACCGGATGTGATGTTTCTGTGGACCGGCTACCTGCTGGACGCGGCCATGCGCCAGAATCTGCTGGGCAATCTGACCGACGTCTGGCAGGAAAACGGCTTCACCGACGCTATCTCCGAGCCTATCCAGGCCATGAGCTACTATCAGGGCGCGCCCTATTTCGTGCCCGGCGGCCACGGCTGGACGGCCATCTACTACAACCGGGAGATTTTCCAGCGCTATGGACTGACCCCACCCACCACCTGGCAGGAGTTTCTCAACATCTGTGAGATTCTGCTGGCAAACGGGGAGACGCCCCTCTCGATTGCAGGCAACAGCGCCTTTGTGGGCACGCTCTGGTTTGACTATCTAAATATGCGGCTGAATGGGCCGGAGTTCCACCGGCGGCTGCTGGATGGAGAGGAGGAGTATACGGGCCCGGAGATAGGGCTGGTCTTTGAGACGCTGGCGGAATTGCTGGCCCGGGGCTATTTTGTGGAAAGCCCGGCCACAATGGGCGATCTGGACAGTATGCTGGCCCTGGTTCGGGCTGATACGACAGCTCCGATTGTGCGGCGCAAGGCGGTGATGGCCCTCGGCTCCAACTTTACGGTGGGCGAACTGCCCGGCCCTTTTCTGGACGAACTGGATTTCTTCCCCTTCCCGGTGATGGACCCGAATCTGCCCGTCGGCGAAGTGGGTATCACCTTTGGTTTTGTCGTCCCGGCCAACGCGCCCCACCCCGCCCAGGCCAATACCTTTGCCGGTTTTATGGGTTCGACCGAAAGCGCGCAGGTGCTCACCCAGCAGACTACCTCCCAACTCACGTGGGTTCCCGTACACCGGGACTTTGACCGTTCCCTCTACACCGAGCGCATCCGCCGGGCCGAGGAACTGGTGGGCAAGGCGGAGTACTTCGGCCCGCCGATGATCCTTTCGCTCCCCAACGCTATGGGCAACGCATTGGACCAGGCGCTCACCCGTTTGTTGAATGGCCGGGGCGAAGTGGCGGACTGGCAGCTTCTGTTGGAAGATGCGCGCCAGCGCGCGATTCAGAATGGGGAGTATCCGCAGCCGTAGGATATATCGACGTTACAAGCCTTCGTTCTTCGGCCAGAAACGTAAAACGTGAAACGTGAACCAGCGCCACTGATCTCACGTTTCACGCTTCACATTTCAGCCCACACGTTTTGGCGGTCGGCGCAATACGCAATACCCAATACCTCTACCTTCTCACCGCAGGCAGCCAGAGCGATGACGCATCCGGCTTCAGCCGTTCGGGCAGCCCCTCTTCACGGAACTCATTCTGCGGAATGGACGGCTGCTCCGTGGCCTGGGCTGGGGACTGGACAACGCTCTGGGCCACATTATTATACAGCCCGCCCCACCTTTCGTGCTCCTCCAAGACTGCGCCGTAATCTGTGCGTTTATCCCAGGAATCCACCTGGGCGTAGACGCTTGTGCCCACCGCCAGCCCGCCGCTGAACTCGGAATAGGCCGCCGCGTAGAAGGCGTCGCCGTAGCTCAGCCTCAACTCCTGGCCGGGCAGCAGAGGCAGCGCGGATGCGTGTACCCCCCAGACCAGCCCCTGCGCCGAAAGCGCGCTCCACAACTGATTGGGTGCGCTCGGCGGCGTCTGGGGATCGATGTAGACATCCACCCAGAACTCATTTGTCACCGCCGTCTGGCCCTGATTGCGGATGACCAGCCAGATGCTCTCTGGCGTAGCCTGAAGAGAAGTGATGATCAGGTCCGGGCCGGTGAGGGGCGCGGGCGGTTCACTCTTCTGCATCAGCGGCAGGAAGACCCGGCGCACGGGCGGCGCGCTGGGCGCGGCCTGGACATCGACGATCAGCTCCACCTGCTTGCCCACCCCCGCGCTCTCGGCGTAGACAGTGAGCAGATGAACGCCCAGCGGCGTTCCTGCGCCGGGCGTCACCGTCAGATAAGCAAAGCCCGCGCCGTCCAGCGTCGCGGCGAGAGCGCTGCCGCCCACCGCCTCTCTGCTCAGGCTGACGTTGCTGGCGGGCGGCGCTTCCCCGGCCTGTACCCACAGCCGCACGGGATGCTGCCAGCCATCCGCCAGCCCCACCTCCAACCGGAAGCGAGCGCTGCTACGGCTGTCGTCGATGAGCAGATGGCTGCTCTCCGGCTGCACAGTAAAGTCGGGCTGGCGTACAGTGACCGTCAGACTGTGGCGCTCGTCGTTGGGGCCGTCGTCGCCCAGCAGTGTGACAGTGTAGCTGCCCCGCTGGGCCTGGGCCGTCTGGCGCAGACGCAGGGTAGCACTCTGCCCCGGGCTGATCTGCGGCGGCGTGACCGTCGCTTCCAGACCGGCGGGCAGGTTGAGGGCGTCGAGCTGAATCAGCCGGTTGTGGCCGTAGACGCCCGTGGAATGAAGCATCACTTCCCCCCCGGCCAGCCCCACATCCACCGATGGGACGGAGAGGGCCAGGTCGAAGTCCGCCGCCTGCACCTGCGCGTGGATTGTCACCTGGCGCTCCTCGCCGCCGCCGTAGGCCCGGACGGTAAAGGAGATAGGACCGCCCGCCAGCACCCCATTGGGCGTGACCGTCACTTTGGCGAGCGCGCCCCCCGGCGTGGGTTGCAGCACATCCGGCGCAAAGCGCAACTGCACCTGGGCCGGGTTGTCGCTGGCCGCGGCCAGCGTCACCGCCGTGGGGTAGGGGTTCAGTTGGCTGGTCAGGCGCAGATCGAAGCTGACCGGCTGGCCCGGTGTGAGCGCGGCGGGTGGATTGACCGCCGCCATCTCGAAGAACGCGCCGGCGGGCGTCCCGCTGCTCCACACGCTGTAGCTGTAGCGCTCCCGGCGGCTGTCATAGGCCGCCACATTGACAAAGCGGATGGCGTTGGGGCTGAGGGTCGTAATCGTTACTGCCCGGCTGTGGGCCGGCTCGGTGATGACGAAACTTTCGCCCACCGCCGGTGTGTTGATGAAAAGCACATAATCGGTCACATCCGGGCCGGGGAATTCGTCCCAGCCCAGAATGAGCGTCTGGTAGTCGCCGGTGATGGTGACGACATTGGCGCTCCACACATCCGGCCAGGGGTGATCCACCAGCAGGCGGGTGGGCAGAATCTGGCTGACCGGGGGTTGCAGCCGGTCGTCGGCGATGATCGTCACCTCATACATCCCGCTGGGGATGGCGTCCAGGGCGAAGGTGTGGCGCTGGGGTGTGCCGTCGATCCAGCTTGGGTCGCCGCTGCCGTAGAGGAAGGCCGCGCCGATCACTTCGCCGTATTCGGGCAGCAGTTCGGTGGTGTCGGTGACGGTAATGCTCTTGGGGAAGCCCTGGCTGTCCAGCACCTCCACAGCCCGGGTACTCTGGCGGAGGGAACGGCCCTGGGGCGGGTCTGTCACCTCGCGCAGACGGATTTCGATGCTGCTGGTCGGCTCTGTGCCGGTGTACTGCCACTCGACGGTGGCGTCGTTGGCCGTCTGGCTGAGGGCGGTCTGGCCCAGCGCGGGTTGCGGACGCAGACCGATGACCCGCAAGGCGTACTCCTCGCCGGCCAGAGCGTTCGTCAGTTCCACCTGCCACTTTCCGCTCTGCACCGCCCCGCCGTCCAGCCGCAGATAGTCAGAGATGTCCACATCCACCGCCGTATCCAGCCCCACCAGCGCCGTCGCCTGCCCGCCGCTTTCCAGCAGATAGAGGGTGGAGGCCGTACCGTCGCCCAGCTTTACATCGGCCAGGGCGGCAATGACCGTCCCCCCGCGCAGCACTTCCACAGTGACGCCGCTGGGCCGGTGGCGCAGGGCGGCGTAGGCGGAAGCGGCGTAGGCGGCCAGCCCCTCGGCTATCGTCTCGCCCTGCACCCGCACAGCCAACGGGCCGCCGGTCAGGTTGATGGCCCGCGCCAGCACAAAGTTGGGTTCGGCCACCTGATTGGTTTCGGTGTAGACCCGCAGCCCGCCGTTGGCATAGGCCAGGGTGATGTCCTGATTGGCAGTGACGACGAGGCTGCTCTGGGCAACGGCCACCCCGCCCACAAACAGCGTTGCCTGACGCTGGCCCAGGCCAAAGGCTTTGTCGGCGTTGAGAGTGGCCGGGGCCAGGCCGCTGAAGACGCTCTGGCCGTCGATCTTCAGGTCAAGCGGCCCACTGCCCGCGTTGAGCAGGCGCAGACTGCTCACCGGCGCGGCGTCGGTGAAGAGGAAGTAGCGCAACTCCCCCTGGGCGTTCTGGGCCGCCAGCCAGGTGTAGCTGTGGCGGGCGTCCAGGGCAATACTTTCCAGGCTGAGCATTCGCTCCCCGTTGTCCTCGTCGTGGATGCCTAAATCCCACTCCTGGGGATAGAGTTCGGTGTAGTCGCCAATGCTCAGATAGCTCTGGCGGATGAAGATATCCTGGCCGAAGAGTTGGCGGACGGTCAGCTTTGGCCCGTCGGGCGCGGCGTGGAGCAGGCGCAGGCGGGCGTCGCCCCAGCTGACCTCCCGGTTTTCGTCGTCCACCAGCCAGAGGCTCAGGCCGCCCGGCTTGCCCACGACGACTGCGCTGGCCTCCCGGCCCGTTTCCAGCAGCAGATCGGTCCGGGCCAGTTGGCTGCCGCTGGCCGCGTCCACAACCGTCAGGCTATAACTGCCCGGCGTCAGGTCGATGTAGCCGCCCGCCTGACCGAAGCCCAGCCCACCCGCTGCTGTGACCGTCCCGCCCGGCCCGCTGACCAGCACATTCACCGCCGCGCCGTCTACGCTCTGGATGGCGCGCAGACGGCTGACGCCCCGGCTCTGGGCCAGAGTCGGTCCGAAGGCGGCCCGGTGCTGGCG
>JACQGT010000256.1 GCA_016199425.1 Chloroflexota bacterium | reverse complement strand
TGATGGGATGATGAGATGATGGGGGGTACACACCCAGCATCTCATCACCCCACCATCCCGCCCCCAATTTCACCCAATTTTCGAAACTTGTCCCCCGGCCCTGTCGATTTCCGTCCTCCCCATTCGTCGTATTCACAGAAGGGCGAAGAGTTCACCCGCGATTCAATCCCAGAGGAGAGGATTCCCATGCGCTACCTATTCCTCAGCCTTATCCTCCTCCTCACCGCCTGCACCGCCCTGCCACCGGCATCGCCTCCTACGCCGGTCCCTACACCCACGCCCGACTTTGACGATCCCATCGCCGGCGGGTGCGCTTCCTGCGCGGGCAGTACAACGCGGAATACGGCCTACTGCAAGAATCGCCCAACATCGGCCAGCACCGCTACTACCTGACCAACGACAACGCCCTGGCCGCCTACGTCTTTGCGCAGGCGGGCGATACGCAGATGGCCGACTCCAAATCGAGGGCAGCAACTTTCTCAGCGGTACGGTTGCGCTGTGGAACGGCGCTCCCCTGCCGACCGACTTCGGGGACAACGAACATCTCACGGCTACGCTGGGGATGGCGCAACTGAGCGCGGCGGGGACAGTGACGGTCACCACCCGCGCACCTGCGCCGGGTGAATTCGTCTCCAACGGGCTGCCCTTCGCCGTGCTGGCGCTGCCGCCGGTCATTAGTCAGGTGTCGCCGACGAGCATTCTCGCCGGCACGCCCCAAGCCACGCTCACTATCACGGGTACGAACTTCAGCGCGGACGCCCAACTGCTGTGGGACGGCGCGGCCCTGCCCACCGTCTTTGTCAACAGCGGCAAGCTGAGCGCACAGGTGGCTGCTTCCCTGCTCGTCGAAGGCAAAACCGTGGGGTTGGCCGTGCGCAACCGGACGCCGCAGGAGAGCGTCTCGCCGCCGGTGGCGTTCGAGGTGGTTCCGAGCAATGCCATCTTCCTACCGCTGATGACGCGGTAGAGGGCCACCTGAAGACCCCCGGCTACAGAGCAACGCCCTCTCAAGAGGGCTTGAACATCCACAGACAAGCCCACGCAAGCCGGGTTTCATCCGGCTTCGCTCGGTAGCTCCGGGTCTTTAGCCCGGAGCGGTCGCGCCAACCACAGATTCGCCCCAAAACCGAAATGCACCCCATTTTTGTCATTTTTAGGCCGTTTGACAGCCGATCTGTTTGATGTATACTCAAATTATCGACCTTTTCGGCTGACGGAAGAAGTCGATCACCGCGGATTGTCGGTTTGAATCTGCGGTGATTTGTGTCCTAGCTTCTGACCAGCATTGTGCTGATCGTCATAGGTTGTCGTTGTGCTTATCTTGTGTTCGAGCGAATCCAAACAGTAGGCATGAGGAACAGGAGAAAAACCGTATGAACACCAGAATGAGTCGTCGTGATTTTCTACGCTTTAGCGGCGGCGCTGCCGGCATGGCGCTGCTCGCTGCATGTACCCCACCTGCACCGCCGGCAGAATCCTCGGCAGCATCCCAAGCCCCAACTGGTAAGATCTTTGAAGGTCAAACGCTGACTGTAGCTGGCATGTCCTGGATGTGGGATGCCACCAAGCCGATGTATGAAGAATTTCTCGCAGAGACCGGCATCAAGCTGGAGGTCGCCGCTTTCGGCCAGCAGGAGATTGAAGACAAGCTGATGCAGGCCGTAGCCACCGACACCTATTTGGCCGACCTGATCGCTGTGCTGAGCAACGACTCCGCCGATGTCTGGGGTTCAGGCTTTTGCGCACCGGTGCCACAGGAGATACTTGACGACCCAGAGATGGTCTGGGACGACGTGTTGCCGATCTACCGTGAGAAGGTGCTGGATTATCAGGGTCAGATCTTCGGCATGCCCTTCGATGGCGATACCCACCATCTGATGTTTCTCCACACGCTGCTGGATGACCCCGACAACCAGTCCAAGTTCAAAGCCAAGTATGGCTATGACCTGGATCCGGATCGCGGCCCCAAGACGTGGGTGGAGCATCGCAACTATGCCGAGTTCTTTACTGGCTGGGACTGGAATGGCGACGGCGAGCCGGACTACGGCTTCGCCCACATGATGAAGCGTGGCGATACGGCGTTCTGGGGCTTTGTTTCCCGCTCCTGCGCCTATGCCAAGCATCCCGATGACCCGGGCTTCTTCTTTGATGTGGACACGGGCGCGCCGCGTATCAATACCCCTGCCTTTGTGCGCGCGCTGACCGAGTGGAAAGAGGAGCTGCAATGGGGGCCGCCCGGTATGGCTTCTTATGGGTGGGGCGAGGTGATTCAGGCCAGCCAGGCGCTGAAGGTTGCTATGAACATCGGCTGGGACGGCACGGTCATGGCAACCGAGGCATCGCAAGGCAAGGGCAAGGCTTCGTTCTCCGTTCTGCCTGGTTCCAACGACGTATATAACGCCAAATCCGGCGCATGGGAGACCCATGACCAGATCAACTATGCGCCCTATCTGGCTGCGGGCGGCTGGCAGATCTCCGTGGCCGCCAAGTCGCAGTCGCCAGACGCGGCTTGGGCGCTCTCCAAACATTTCACCAACAAAGAGTGGGGCAACCGCTTCTGCTTCGAGGGCTATCGCAATCCGATCCGCGTCAGCGAAGTAACTGACATCAAGCCCTGGGTGGAAGGAAAATTGAAGTTCGGCGAACGCAGCGCCACCACCTATGTCCGCGCCTTGAACGAGACGATGTCGCATCCCAACCTGGTGCTTGACCTGCGCGTGCCCGGCTGGACACAATATCGTGACGCTGTGGAGCTGGCTGTCTCCCGAGCCCTGGCTGACGAGGCCAGCCCCGAACAGTCTCTCAATGACTGCGCCGACGCCTGGACTCAGATCACGGATCGTCTTGGCGGTCCAGAGAAACAGATGGAACAGTACAAGGATTTCCTGGGCGTCTAGCAGTATTGGCTGGTCAAGGGAGGCGCGTGACCGCGCCTCCCTTGACTCTCATGGGAGTGAACATGCGACAAACAACCCTCGTCGAGGCAAGACCGGCAAAGGTCGGGCAGAGCCGTCGCCGCCTCGAGATATCTGATGTCACATTCAAGTGGATTCTCCTCTTGCCGGCTGTGCTCGCCGTAATTGCCCTGCTGATCTTTCCTTTTCTGTTTACGCTGGGGGTCTCTTTCACCGACTGGCATCTGTTCAACCGCGGCGCGCCGATCAACTTTGTCGGCTTCAAGATGTGGGCGAGTGTGCTGAGCAGCAAATATATTCACACGACGACCCTGAACACGCTTGGCTTTGTGGCGACGGCCGTGCCCATCGAATTCGGATTGGGCTTGCTCGTGGCCCTGGCCTTGAACGAAGCGACGAGAGGCCGTTCTTTTTTCCGCGTCTTCTTTCTGATGCCCCTGATGATCAGCCCTATCGCTGTTGTCTTTATCATCGGCCGCTTGATGCTGCATGAAGACATCGGAGCAGTCAATGCGATTCTGATGAAGCTGGGCTTCGAGCGTGTGATGTGGTTGAGCGACCCTATGACCGCCCGGTTTACGATCATCCTCGTAGACGTCTGGCAATCCACCGCGTTTATGATCCTGATGTTCCTGGCCGCGCTGCAGTCGCTGCCCCAGGAACCATACGAGGCCGCCATCGTGGACGGCTCTACAGCCCTGCAGCGTTTTCGCTACATTACGCTGCCCCTCCTGGGGCCGGTGGCCCTGACTGCCACGCTCATCCGCGGGCTGGATGCCTTCAAGGTGATAGATATCATCTACGCGCTGACCGGGGGCGGGCCGGGACAGGCCACCGAATCGGTGACGCTGACCGTCTATCGCACCGGCGTCAAAGGGGGGGACATTGCCTTCGGATCGGCGGCGGCCTACCTGTTGCTCATCCTGATGGCACTGTTTGCCTTCTTGTTGATGCTGGCGATGCGCCGCTGGGTACGACGAACAACGGATTGACAATCGAGTACGACAGTCAGACAGTCACTGTCCACTGTCTTACTGATCTACTGACCTGTGGGGGAGAAGTACGATTATGGCGCGACAACGCAGGCTGAAGCAAATCGTTGCCTACACTATTTTGTTCTTCTGGACGTTGGTGGTGGCTATTCCCACCTATTGGCTGGTCATCACAGCCTTCAAACTTCCGCAGGACATCAACGCCCGCGCCACCTTTATTCCGTGGGTGGATTTCACACCGGGGTTGCACGCGTTTCAGGATGTCTTCATCCGCCAAGGCCTGGTGAATAGCCGGCCATTTTTGAACAGTATCGTTGTAGCTCTCTCGACCGCGGCTCTCTCGACGGTGATCGGTGGGGCTGGCGGCTATGCCTTGGCCCGCTTTCCCTTTCAGATCGGCAGGTTCAGCAATGATCGGATTGCCTTCGGCTTTCTGATCCAACGCATGTTTCCGCCAGCCGTGCTGTTGATTCCCTTTCTGCTGCTCTACCGCAGGCTCGGTTTGCTCGATACTCTCAGCGGTCTGGTGCTGGTCTATTGTGCGTTCAGTATTCCCTTTGTGGTCTGGATGATGCGTGATTTCTTCCGTACCATACCCGTTGAGATCGAGGAGAGCGCCTTGATTGACGGCTGTGACCGCGTCGGGGTTCTCTTTCGCATCGCCATTCCGCTCTCGGCGCCGGGGGTCGTCACCGCCTTTGTGCTGGTGATGATCGGGTCGTGGAACGAATTTTTGCTTGCCCTCACCTTCATGTTCAACAAAGCGGTGACAGTTCCTCTCTTCCTCACGTTGCAGACCAGCGTGCAATACGGCACCCAATATTGGAATATGGCGGTCATCGCCATCTTCAGTGTATTGCCGGTTGTCATCGCTGGTTTGGCCCTAGAGCGCTACATTACGCGTGGTTTGACCTTCGGCGCGGTCAAATAGGCTTCTCTACCGACCATCCCGTCGCCCAGACAACGATTTCATACCTGCCTAAGATCGACGCCATGTGCGTTCATCTTGCAAACCGGAAACGTGACCCGTGAAACGTGAGGGCGACCGGCCTTTCTCACGTTTCACTCCTCGTCAGCCAACTTTGGCGGTGTCCTGAGCTTGTCGAAGGGCTTGCGGTTCTGCCACTCTATGGATTTATGATGCTTACGTATTGGATAGGTTTTGCTTTGTCTGCTGGGCAGCGAAGCACAGGGCGTCTCTATAGCAGACGCTGGCTGGCGCTGTTTGCCACCATCAGCTTGCTCGTCGCCTGGCTGATCGAGCCGGCCTCTGCCTCTGCGCCGAAAGCAAAAGCCGAGATTTTATGGGACGCCTGGGGTGTGCCGCATATCTTTGCCGAAGATGCGGAAAGCGCCTTTCGGGCCTTTGGCTGGGCGCAGATGCGCAGCCACGGCGATCTGGTCTTGCGTTTGTATGCCCAGGCGCGTGGACGCGGCGCTGAGTTCTACGGCGCAGACTATCTTGCCGCGGATCAGGCCACGCGGCTGTTGGGGATTCCAGAGCGCGGGATGCAGTGGTATCTGGCCCAGCCGCCAGCCTTCAGAAGAAAGATCGATGCGTTTGTGGCTGGGATGAACGAATATGCGCGCCAGAATCCCGATGAATTGGCGGCGGGGCGCTCTCTCTTACCAGTCACGGGGGCAGATGTCTTTGCCCATATCGGGCGCGTGATGGCGCTCTTTGTGGCTGCCAGCTCGGAGTGCGGCGCGATCCTGCCGGGGTTGAAGCTGGATGCGCAACCCGGCGGTCACGGGTGGGCGGTGGCGCCGGCCCACTCCGTCAGCGGCAATGCTATGCTGCTGGCCAGCCCGTCCCTGCCCTGGGGCGATCTGCAAACCTTCTACGAGGCCCACATCGTGGCACCGGGTGTGGACGTCTACGGGGCCGCCCTGGTGGGATTCCCCACTTTGGCCATCGCCTTCAACGATACCCTCGGCTGGACGCATACACTGAATCCCATCGATGTCTGTGACCTCTACCTGCTCTCCCCGGCCGCTGCCTCTCTGGACGCGGGTTACAAATTTGACGGCCAGCTACGCGCTTTCGAGACTGTCACCCAAACCATCAAAATTGCCCGCCCAGATGGCAGCCTGCGCGCCGAACCATTCGTAATCCGCCGCGCCGTGCAAGGCCCTGTGATCACCCAGGGCGGTCAGTCCTTTGCCATGCGTATGGCCGGACAAGAGCAGTTTCCCGTTGCCGGGCTTGCCGAGCAGTGGTGGGAGATGGGCAAGGCGCGCACCCTGGCCGAATTCCAGGCGGCGCTGCGCCGTATGCAGTTGCCCATCTTCACTGTGATCTACGCTGACCGCGACGGACAGATTCTCTCGCTCTTTGCGGGCAATCTGTCCGTGCGCGCCAGGGGTGATCTCGCGTTCTGGGCGCTGCCTGCGCCGGGCGATACATCGGCATTGGTCTGGACGCAGGCCCACACTTACGACGAACTGCCCAAAGCCATCAACCCGCCCTCCGGGTGGGTGCAAAATGCCAGCGGTGTGCCCTGGTACATGACTTTGCCGGCGCTGGACCCCGCTGACTACCCGGACTATATGGCCCCGCGCTTGATGACCGACGCGCGCCACTTCTTGCGCGAGCAGCGTGGGATCAAAATGTTGCTGGCGCAGAACAAACTGACCGTTGACCAGCTACTCGCCGCCACAAACTCGACCCGTTCCGAACTGGCTGATCGTCTCCTGGACAAACTGATTGTCGCTGCACGCCAGTCCGACAGCGGTACGGCGCGTCAGGCCGCGGATGTGCTGGCGCGCTGGGATCGTCAGGCAGAAGCGGAGAGCAAAGGCATGGCGCTCTTTGCGCTCTGGTATCAGCATTGGGTGGCGCTGATGTCCATGCGGGTATCGGCTGCCAATCCAATGCTCACGCCCATTCCCACACTGTTGAGCAGGGCGCTCTTCTATGACACCCGCTGGGATCCGGCAGACCCGCTGAATACACCGACGGGCTTTCTGATCCCATCGATGGCTGTGCAGGCGCTGGAGACGGCGGCCCTTCAGCTCCAGCGGATGGGTTTGGCGTTGGATGTGGCTTGGGGCGATGTGGCCCGCTTCCGGCGCGGCCCGATCGACCTTCCCGCCACTGGCGGCAGCGGCGACCTGGGCATTTTGCGGGCGATGGACTTCGCCCCCGGCGCGGATGGACGTCTCCAGGTTGTGGCCGGTCCTTCCTATGTGGCGCTGGTCGAGTTCGGCGATCCCGTGCGCGCTTGGGTACTCACCGCCTACGGCAACGCCAGCCAGCCCAACTCGCCCCACGACGGCGATCAATTGCGGCTGGCAGCCCAAAAAGAGATGCGCCCAGCTTTGCGCACCCGCGCCGCCATCCTGGCCCATCTGGAAGCGCGCACGCTCTTGGGAGAATAGCCGGCGTAGGTCGGACTGGTAGTCCGACCGGCATTTTCGTCGTTACCGGTGTCCACCGGGCATGTCGCCTGTTGGGAGAATAGAGCCGATGGCACAGCAGCGCAGAGTACGCGCAGTGGTCGCCTATACGGTCTTGCTGATTTGGACTCTGTTTGTCGGCCTGCCGCTTTATTGGCTGATAGTCAGGGCATTTGGGCAGCGGCAGGCGATCAACGGCGGCGCGGCCCTCTTCCTGTGGATCGATTTCCAACGGGGGCTGCATGCCTTCTACGCTGTCTTTGTGGAGCGGGGTGAACTTTACAACCTGCCCTTCCTCAACAGCACGATCGTAGCGTTGTCAACCGCGCTGATTTCCACGCTCATCGGCAGCGCCGCCGGCTATGCCCTGGCGCGCTTCCCCTTCCGCATTGGGCCGTGGAAGAACAATGCCATTGCCTTTGCCTTTCTGATCCAGCGTATGTTCCCGCCCGCTGTGCTGCTCATCCCCTTTTTGCTGCTCTACCGGACGCTGAATCTGCTCGATTCCCGGTCAGGGCTGATTCTGGCTTACTGCGCCTTCAACATCCCCTTCGTCGTCTGGATTATGCGCGACTTCTTCCGTTCGCTGCCGGTCGAGGTCGAGGAGAGTGCGCTGATCGACGGCTGTGGCCGGGTTGGCGTCCTCCTGCGCATCGCGATTCCATTGGCAGTGCCGGGGTTTGTCACTTCGTTCGTGTTGGTGATGATCAGCTCGTGGAACGAATTTCTCTTTGCCCTGACCTTCCTTTTCTACAAAGTGGTCAC
>JACQGT010000259.1 GCA_016199425.1 Chloroflexota bacterium | reverse complement strand
GACATCGTGAAAGAGATTGGGACGCGGATTCACGCGGATAGACGCTGATCCAGAGGAAAAAATCTGCGTTCATCTGCGTAAATCTGCGTCCAAAATTTCAGCATCTCGTTGACCAATACAAAAAAGGAGAAAAAAGGGTAAGAGATCAGATAGTCACTGCGTCCAACGTGTAGAGGCGGCTATCCAATCTATTTGCCCAGGAGAAGTCTTCGTGTCGTTCGAATACTGGTTTATGCTCCCGATTTCTATGTTAATCGCTACCGTGGCCATGGCTTCGGGTGTCGAAGGGGCCACTTTCTTCTCGCCCCTCTTCATCCTGGCGCTTCGCCTGCCGCCCGAGGTAGCCATCGGGACAGCCCTCATCACCGAGGTCTTTGGTTTTGCCAGCGGGCTCTTCGCCTACTATCGCAAGCGGTTGATCGATTATCGTCTGGGGGCTTCTTTGCTGCTGGCGACGATCCCAATGGCGATCGTGGGTACAGTCGCTTCGGGCCTGATTCCCGCCATCTTTCTCCAAGTGATTCTGGGTGTCGGTCTGTTTGTGGTGGCTCTCAGCTTTCTGCGCCAACCCACCCACGAGGATGTGACCCATCTGGACAGAGCCATCGGCGCTGAGTATGGCGGTGACAAAGCCGAAACATTCCTTATCACCGCCGATGGGGAAGAAATTCGCTACACAGTCTGCGACCGGACCGAAGGCAGGCTGATCGCCGGCGTGGGCGCGTTGTTTATGGGGATGGTTTCCACCGGGCTGGGCGAAATGAACGGCTACTTCTTGCTCCAGCGCTGCCGGGTGCCCAGCAAAGTAGCGGTGGCGACCAGTGTATTCGTTGTGGCAGTGACCGCATTGATCGCCTCGGCCGGCCATCTGCTGCGCTTCGCAAACGCCGGCGGCGACGCCCTACCGACTGTGCTCAACATCTGTATCTTCACTGTGCCCGGTGTGATCATCGGCGGACAGTTTGGTTCGCGCGTGGCCAGTTTGATCTCCCAGCGAATGCTGGAGATCGACCTGGCTGTGCTGTTCATTCTGGTGGCGGTACTCACCCTCGGCCAGGTGATCCTGTAACCAGAAACCGTTGCGGATACGATACCCATCCCCCACCCTTGCGGAGGAAGCGAAAAGCTGAACACTGGCAAAACCCACTCAATTCTCTAGCCAGGAAAGGAAAATCCCATGCCCAAAAAGACTTACACCAAAAGTGGCAAAAGCTGTCGAGTCACCTTTGAACTATCGGCCGCAGTGAATGCCCAGAGCGCCTGTCTCTGTGGAGAGTTCAACAGTTGGGATGCCTCCGCACATCCCATGCGACGGCGCAAAGATGGCAGTTTTGCGCTGACACTCAGCCTGACATCCGGCCAGGAGTACCGCTATCGTTTCCTGCTGGACGGCGCACGTTGGGAAAATGATTGGGCGGCGGACGCCTATGCGCCCAATCCATTTGGCGCAGACGACTCTGTCGTTCAGGTATGAGGCACAGATGATCGATTTTGGACGTGAAATTTGCGGAGACCTGGCGGCTGCCGAACGCCGCGAGTGGCTGGTGACCAACGGTGTGGGCGGCTACGCCGCGGGCACGCTGGCCGGGTTGTCCACACGGCGCTATCACGGCTTGCTGGTTGCCGCTCTTCAACCACCCCTGGGCCGCACTCTCCTGCTGAGCAAGTTGGACGAGAGCGCAACCTACGACGGGCGGGCCTATCCCCTTTTCAGCAACCGCTGGGAAAGCGGCGCGGTGCAGCCTGCCGGATTCCACCATTTGGAGCGCTTTCGGTTGGAAGGGAGTACGCCGGTCTGGTCGTTTGCCTGCGCCGATGCCCTGCTGGAGAAGCGCATCTGGATGCAACCCGGCGTCAATACAACGTACATCCGCTACGATCTGCGCCGGGCCAGCGCCCCCCTGGCTCTCTCTATCAAAGCCCTGGTCAACTATCGCGACTATCACGCCTTGACCCGGGCCGGCGAGTGGCGCATGGACGTCCAGCCTGTGGCGCACGGTCTGCGCGTGTCTGCCTTTGCGGGCGCCACGCCGCTCTATCTGCTGGCCGCCGCGGCCGACGTTGCGCCTCGCCACGAATGGTATCGCGGTTATTTTCTGGGCCAGGAAGCGTACCGCGGCCTGGACGCCCTGGACGACAACCTCTACGCCGGGGAGTTTTCGGCTCTGCTCCAGGCGGGTGAATCGCTGACTCTGGTGGCGAGCACCGAATCGACGCCGAACCCGGACGGCCACGCCGCCTATGCCCTGCGCCAGGAGTATGAACGCGCCCTGTTGGCAAACAGCGGCCAGACCGACGCGCCGGCCTGGGCGCGCCAGCTCGTTCTGGCCGCCGACCAGTTCATCGTCCAGCGCACGACGCCGGACGGCAGCGACGGGCGCTCTGTGATCGCCGGTTATCCCTGGTTTGGCGATTGGGGCCGGGACACAATGATTGGTTTGCCCGGTCTGGCCCTGGCAACCGCTCGCTACGCGGTCGCTGCCTCCATTCTACGCACGTTTGCTCAGTTTGTGGATCAGGGGATGCTGCCCAACCGCTTCCCCGACGCCGGTGAGACGCCTGAATACAATACAGTGGACGCCACCCTCTGGTATTTCGAGGCGATGCGGGCCTACGTGGCCGCGACAGGGGATGAGGATCTGTTAGGCGACATCTTCCCGGTTCTGCAGGAGATGATCGCCTGGCATCAGAAGGGCACCCGCTACAGTATTCGGATGGATGCGGCTGACGGCCTGCTCTATGCCGGGGAGACGGGAGTCCAACTCACCTGGATGGATGCCAAAGTGGGGGATTGGGTGGTGACGCCGCGCACGGGCAAAGCCGTGGAAATCAACGCCCTGTGGTACAACGCGCTGCGCAACACGGCGGATTTTGCCCGGCGCTTGGGACTGCCGCATCAGGAATACGACACCCTGGCCGGGCGGACCCGGGCCGGCTTTGCCCGCTTCTGGTACGCGAGGGGCGGTTACTGCTACGACGTGCTGGATGGGCCTGGCGGCGACGATCCAGCCCTGCGCCCGAACCAGTTGTTCGCCGTCTCCCTGCCCCACAGTCCCCTGGACCCGGTCCAGCAGCGCGGTGTGGTCGATGTCTGTGCGCGCCATCTTCTCACCTCGTATGGTCTGCGCAGCCTGGCCGCGGACGATCCAGCGTACATCGGCCACTACGGCGGCGGTCCACGGCAGCGGGATGGGGCGTACCATCAGGGAACTGTCTGGTCCTGGCTGATCGGCCCATTTGTCTCTGCGCATCTGCGCGTCTACGGCGATCCTGGCGCGGCGCGTGGGTTTCTTGCGCCCTTTGCCCACCACCTGAACGACCACGGCCTGGGCAGCATCAGCGAAATTTTCGACGGCGATCCGCCTTTCACCCCGCGTGGCTGCATTGCCCAGGCCTGGGGTGTGGCCGAACTGCTGCGCGTCTGGGGTGACATCGCTGGTGACGAATAACAGCTTGACCTAATTCCGGGAATCGACCCGACCAATTCCGTAATTTCCTGGCGCATTCTGGTCGATTCCCGGAATTGAACGAACAAAAAGGGAGGCGGAGCACTGTGCTCCGCCTCCCTTTTTGTTCGTTCAAGCGACTGGCGTTTAGGCCAGCAGCCCGTAGACCAATCCCACCACCAGCCCGAAGACCGCATGGCCCACCAGACCACCGACAAAGGCCATCATACCGCCATTATTCATCATATAAATGCCGGGGGCTTTGACCGTGCCGGCCTTGACCCCGGCATGCATCATTGGGACGCCCCCCATCATCAGGCCCACGACAAGCCAATGCACGACGCCGAAAATCAAGCCGCCGACCAGAGTAGCCGTACCGATACCGCTGTTCCAGAGCAAGGCGTAGATGAGGCCGAAGATGATGCCCATGATCAGGTGCATCACCCAGCCGATCATCGTATTGCCCTGCTTGCTAAACATCGAACCGAGTATACCCACAATATCCATCTTGGGCATACCCATCATAGGCGCTACTGCCATCAACATACTCATGACGATAGTGCCTGCCAACCCTGCTACGATTGCGCCGATGACGTTCATTTTTCCCTCCTTTGGGATTGGATATGATGGGGATCGATTTCCCCTTCTATTTTCTCTGATGTTGTAGTCAGTTTACATCTTACCCCGGCATTGCGCAACCTGCGCACAAGCCGAAATTTTCGATTCGGTCTGTCGCGCAAGGTAAGAAATTGGATGCTCGTCGTGTCTACGATTCATAGGGATGAACTATTTTTCAGAATCCCTGTATCTTCTCAATCACACGGGGTAGGGGCAGGCCTCTATGCCTACCCGCAGCGGATGGACACAGAGGTCCACCCCTACAAATTGAGAAGATACGAATCCCTTTCATCGGATGAGACCCGTGAAAACATTACATATCTCCAGCCTGCAAGTGCGCCTGCTGATCGTTCTCCTGGTGATGACCGCAGTGCCAGCCTTGCTGATCGGCAGCCTGGCCTATCGCAACGCACGCGACACGGTAGAGCAGCGCGTGATTGCCCAATTGACATCCGTAGCCGACCTGAAGAAAGAGCAGATCAGCGCCTGGCTTGATCTCACCAGCGCCGATTCGCGCTTGTTGGCCGAAAACTTCCTCAATCAGGAACATTTCACTGAAATTATCGACCCGCAGACCGATCTCAAGCGCCGAGAGGCCTTCGCTGGATTTGTCACGGACAACCTGATCAGCCTCCAAAAGTCTCGCTCCGGCTACACAGAAATTATGTTTGTGGATGTCGCTGGCAAGGTGGTCCTTTCAACTGACCCCGCGCACGTTGGCGCCAACCTGTCTGAAAACCGGGCTGTTGTGCAAACGCTCAGCGCGCCAACCGGTGAATTTGTGGAAGATATCCATCGAGAGGCCGCCAGCGGCCCAATCGAAATGGCCTTTGGGCATATTTTATACGCTGTTGACTTGCCCACCGCGACCGTCCTGCATCAGGTACACGGCGCCGTGATCATCCGCGTGGATATGAATGAGACGGTCTATCCACTCATGGGTAGCTGGCCTGGTATGGGAAAAACTGGAGAAACGTTGCTAGCGCGCACGGACGGCGACTCTAGCCTTTTCCTTACCCCTCTCCAATTCTATGCTGACGCCGCTCTCCATCTGCGCATTCCGCTCGACTCAGCGAATGCAAAATCCGCCTATTTGGCCAGCTATGGACAGGAAGGCATCATCCGCACACCCGACTATCGCGGTGTACCCGTGTTGGCCGCCTATCGTTTTATTCCTCAGGCCGCTTGGGGATTTGTGATAAAAGAGGATCAGTCCGAGGCATTTGCCCCTGTCACCGCTCTCACGCGCCAATGGATATCCATTACTCTCTTGGTATTGCTTGCGGCGGTTGGCGTAGCGACAGCGCTTGCGCGTACCCTGACAGGACTGCTTGCCCGTCTTGTGGCCGCGGCGCAAGACGTGGCCTCCGGTCAATTTGCAAACACTCTGCCGGTGAGTGGTCCATCCACCGAAGAAATCGACCAGCCAGCCCAGGCATTCCAGGCAATGATCCTTGCCGTGCAGGAGCGCGAGGCTGCTCTGAAGGCCCGCGTGGAAGAATTGGGCTTGTTGAACGAACTGGGGCGGAATATCGCCGCCACCCTGGACCTGCACGAAGTTGCCACCCAGATGGTCGCATGTGTGGCAGGACGCTTTGGTAACTTTCTCTCGCAACTTTTGCTGTATGACACCGTGAGCCAGGAACTCGTGGCGTATGCGGCTGCCGGTCGGGGCGCAGCGGAGATCGAGTTGGGTGAGCGCACCTGGCTCGGCCAGGGTCTGTTGGGTCTGGCTGCGCTCAGCCGTCGCACCCAATGCACCAACGATACAAGTGCGCACACTGACTTCGTTCTTTTGCCGGCTCTTGAACGGCGCGCCCAGATCGCGGTCCCCATCCTGCGTGAGGATGAACTGCTCGGTGTTCTCGGCGTAAGCAGCGATCAACCGGGTCTCTTTGGGACGGATGATATCCTCCTACTGGAAACACTGGCCTCCCAACTGGCCCCTGCGATCGAGAATGCCCGTCTATTCCGCGATTTGGGCGCTGCCTACGACCACACACTGGATGCGCTGGTTGCGGCGCTGGATGCCCGGGACAAAGAGACGGAGGGCCATTCACGCCGTGTCGTTCTTTTTACCCTCGCACTGGCGCGCCGAATGGGAATCCCTGAAAACGAACTGGCCGTCCTGCGCCGCGGCGCGCTGTTGCACGATATTGGCAAGATAGGCGTGCCGGACGCCATTTTGTTGAAACCTGGCCCGCTGACAGATGAAGAGCGCGCCATCATGCGCAACCATCCCGAATGGGGTCGCCGCATTTTGGCCGGGATCCCCTTCCTGGAAGGTGCGGCAGAAATTGTGTGTGCGCATCAGGAGCGTTGGGATGGCGCTGGTTATCCCCTGGGGTTGGCCGGTTCGGCCATTCCACTCGGTGCGCGTATTTTCGCCGTCGCTGACACTTTAGATGCCATCACATCCGATCGTCCTTATCGCGCCGGACAGCCCTATTCGTTTGCCCGGCAGGAAATCCTGGCAGGGAGTGGAACACAGTTTGACCCCGCTGTGGTCGATGCCTTTCTACAAATCTCAGAGGGCGAATGGATGCGCCTGCGCGCCGAGACTCTGGATTTATCCAGTTCCAACGCGCGACCGCGGCCGAGAAGCTACGATCCGCTGTCGAAGCGCACCCCTTCCTCCATGGCCGCCTGACGGCCAGTCTGGGTGTATCGCACTTCACTGCCGATGCAACCAGCCATCCTTCGCCCGACGCCCTGCTTAACCTGCTGATCAGGCCCTCTACAACGCCAAGCAGACGGGACGCAACCGCGTATGCATCTGGAAACCCGATTGGGTCTCATTGCCCCGGCCAGACGCCATAGCCGAAGATTGATGGCTCGACGTTCGCTCATTGTATCAAGGCAGGTAAGCGATGTGTTGACGTTCAACGACTACTGACTGCTCTTGAGCGTTGTCAGGTAATCAACAAGCGTCGCGATTTCCTGCTCGGTGAGCGTCTGGGAGAAGGTCTGCGGCATGATATTCGCCAGGCAGGGGCCGATCGGACATTCAGGGACAAGGAATGCGTTCGGCGTCCTGATCGATTCGCTGATGTAGTCCGCGGCTGTAAAATCGGGTCTGCGTGTTGCGCCGTCCACACCGATGTTGGCCAGGTCTGGCCCGAGCTGCCCGACCGCGCCGGCCACGCCAGGGATGGTGTGACAGGCGGCGCAGCCAGCTTTGCTGATGACAGCCAGCACATCAGCGGATGCACTCGGCGGCGCCGCCGTTTGGGTGTCCGGCGCTGGGGCCTGGCTAGCGGCTGGCGGAGCGACGCTGGCGACGGAGGCGGTGACCGTCATCGCGGCGACCGCTGCGGGGACAGCGGTGGCCGACGCAGTTGTATCTTCTGCGGTCTGGCTGGCGGCTGGCGTGGCGACGCTGACGACAGAGTCGGTTACCGTCGCCGTCGCTGCGATCGCTGCGGGGACAGCGGTGGCCGGCGCAGTTGTACCCTCGGCTGCAGGTGGCGCGCTGGATGCGCCGTCGGAGAGTGGCTGAGACGCGGTTGGGGCAGATGCTGCTGCTGTGGATACCGTTTGCGCCTGTAGCTCCGCCACGCCCTGTTGCAGATAATTGATGGCAGCGACGATGGCGATCACCAACAGCGCCAGACCCACCAATGGCCCAACAACCGCTGTCCGGGGATGATTTTCCTGCATTTGTATACGTACCTTTCGCACAATAATGGAATGACGGTAATGACCCAGCCCGAATCTCTAGTCATCAGTGAGCAGTCAATGTCATTAAGTTAAGAACTAATTTGCTGTGGAGGGAGCATCCTCAGATGCGGGTCCACAGCGGTAGAGCCGCATCTGAGGATGCTCCCTCCACGCTTAACTTAATGGCATTGAGTGAGCAGTCATCAGTGACCCGGTTTCACCGCTCACTGATAACTGCTCACTGACCACTGATAACTGACCACTGCGGCAAGTTTCGACGAGTCCTTACCTTACTTTACTGAGCCTTGTCAGGCGGGAAGGGCAGGGAGCCCAGATGCGGACCAAGCCAGTTCAGTTCATTCGCCAGATGCATGGCGCCGGCAGAGACGAACAGATCGTCGGTCACCGCCCAGGTGCTGCCATCCCAGGTGATCTCGGCAGCGGGTTCGGTCAACATCCCGGACATAGGCGGCGGCG